>NZ_JAVXKG010000002.1:0-171025 GCF_036647415.1 Algoriella sp. | reverse complement strand
TCTCTCTTCTTTCATAATGATGCTTTTTTCTGTATCATTATTTCAGGACGAGACAATTATAGACATAAAAAAATCCTCCGTATTGGAGGATTTTTTATACACGTTATTTTTTTAAATTATTCTTTTTATTCGCCTTTACGATTAGATAAGAAATGTAAAGAAAAATCATCCAAATTGGAATTAATTCTACCGAAATTTTCAATCCAGTAAACCACATAATTACCAATACTCCTAATAAAAATACAAGACAAATGTAATTGCTTATTGGGTATAAAAAAGATGGAAATAATGTTTTCGTTTTCTCTATATCCTTTTGTTGACGATATTTAAGATGAGTTATAGAAATCATAATCCAATTGATGACTAATGATGATACAACCAAAGACATTAAGACATGAAATGCACTTTCTGGAATTATTTTATTAATTAAAATACAAATAGCTGCAAAAAATGATGAAACCAAAATTGCCATAATTGGTACGTAGTTTTTGCTTAGTTTTTTTAAGAATTTAGGCGCATTTCCTTGTTCTGCTAAGCCATAAAGCATTCTACTGTTACTGTAAACAGAGCTGTTATAAACTGACAAAGCAGCTGTTAAAACTATAATATTAAGAACATTCGCGATGATTTTAGAAAACGGAATTGTTTTGCCAAAAAGATTGACATCAATTGTATTTAAATTCTCAAAAACCATTACAAAAGGGCTACTTTTATCTGTGATATTTTCCCACGGAGAAAGCGAAAAAAGAATAATTAAAGCTCCTACATAGAATATTAAAATTCTGTAAATAACTTGATTTGTTGCTTTCGGAATGTTTTTTTCTGGATTTTCTGCTTCCGCAGCTGTAATTCCAATTAATTCTAATCCTCCAAATGAAAACATAATCAGTGCCATTGCGGCCAATAATCCTTGATAGCCATTTCCGCTATTTTCGCTTAACCAACCTTTCGGGAAAAAACCACCATTGTTCCATAAGTTACTAATTGTCGCTTGTTCTCCTCCTGTTCCGCTGATTAAAAGATATGAACCAAAAACAATCATCGCTAAAATAGCAATAACTTTGATGATAGAAAACCAAAATTCGGCTTCACCAAACATTTTTACCGAGCCTAAATTAAGTGCATTAATCACTAAAAAGAAAAATAAACTCGACGCCCAAAGTGGAATTTCTGGCCACCAAAATTGTACATAAATTCCAATCGCAGTCAATTCGGACATACTTACCAAGATGTAGAGAATCCAGTAATTCCAGCCCGAAGCAAATCCTGCAAAAGGACCCCAATATTTATAAGCAAAATGACTAAAACTTCCTGAAACAGGTTCGTTAACCACCATTTCTCCTAATTGTCGCATAATAAAAAATGCGATAATTCCTGCAATAGCATATCCAAAAATAACAGATGGTCCTGCAAGAACCGCTGCTGGTCCTATTCCTAAGAATAATCCAGTTCCTATTGCACCTCCTAAAGCAATTAATTGAATATGTCGGTTTGTAAGACCTCTTTTTAATTCCTTACTTTCAGTATTTTCATTTTGACTCACGTGTGATGTATTATTTTGTTAAATATATGTAAAAACTATTTTTTAAAAGAAATTTTGATGCGATTTGTCTTGTTTTAATTAAACAGAAAATCTTTTTCAAGGTTTAATTTGGTCTAATAAAATGATTATTCTTGATGATTTGAAAGATTTTTTCTAATCTAAAAGAATTAAATGAAACTTATCTAAAAATCGATAGGTTTTGGATACATTTTACGTTGAATATAATAAATACTTAACATAAAAAATATACTCATTAATAATGTTGCAAAAGGTAAATAAGTAAGAGATTCTTCTGGCAAAATCATTGGTAAAATAACCATTGCAAAAGCTGGAGGTAAACGTAAATCGATTAATTTCAGAAGGATTGCAACAAAAATTAAATCGATTATGCCAGTAATAAGTAAGTTGTCTATATATTTTATCGTCAAACATCCAACCAAGCTTGCCATAAACATGATTAGAATTCGCTTTAAACGTATGTGAAGTTTTAATGCAGGATTATTTAATGACTCAAATGAAATAACGATAACTGGTGGAATTGCCGAAAAATAAATGTAACCAGAAAAATAACACATCAAAAACCAACAAATACAAAGACCAATTAACCATCTATTGTGACTTACGTAAATAATTGGCACTGAATTTTCGGTTGATTTTATTCTGAAAAATTTTATTGAGAGATAAAGTAAAAATACAAAAATAATAATAGCAATAAGGAATAAAAAGGAATGTGCGTTTGTGACAATTGGTAATAAACCTGTTGCTAATGCAGGTGCTAATTGACTTTTGAAAACACGTAAAGTAACTAACATCGCAACTAAAATAAGAATTAATTTAACAGAAATCAATAATGGTAAAAAGTTAATTCCAAATCCTAAAATTGCTGTAATTGTTGGTAATAAAAAAATATGAAATGGACGTTGAATCCATTTATTTTCCCTAAAAGTGATTATTCCTACAGATAATGCAGCGATTTCTGGTAAAATAATTTCTTTGTCTTTGAATAGAATAGCACTCAAAATCATCACTAAAATAAAAGCAAATGCAACGCTGTATGACAAAAAAGATTCTTTATTTCCTAAGATTGAATTCATAAAATAAAAGTATAAAAAAAACCTTTGCAAATTTTGCAAAGGTTTTCAATCTGTCGGGGTGGCAGGATTCGAACCTGCGACCTCCTGCTCCCAAAGCAGGCGCGATGACCGGGCTACGCTACACCCCGATAGATTTTTATATCGTGGGTGCAAATGTACGTCTATTTTTAAGAACTTACAAAATATTTTTAAGAATATTTTTCTGAAACCTTCATGTACGTTTCCATGTCTTTATCTCCTCTTCCCGAAAGATTCAGAACCACAATATCTTGCGGTTGAAAATTTATTTTTTCTAAGGCTGCCAAAGCATGAGAAGATTCTAAAGCAGGAATTATTCCTTCTATTTTTGTCAATAAAAAAGCGGCTTCTAAGGCTTCATCATCGGTTGCATTTAAGAATTGAGCACGACCAGTTTTGAACAAATGCGCATGCAAAGGTCCAACACCAGGATAATCTAATCCAGCAGAAATAGAATACGGCTCTACAATTTGACCATCTTTATCTTGCATTAACAAAGTTCGGCTACCATGAATTATTCCTTCTGTTCCTTTTATAGTTGTTGCGGCAGTTTCTCCAGATTCTACGCCTAAACCTGCAGCTTCAACAGCAATTAATTTCACCGAATCATCATCTAAAAAATGATAAAAAGCGCCTGCTGCATTACTTCCTCCACCTACACAAGCAATCACATAATCTGGATTTTCTTTACCATATTTTTCTTTCATCTGAAATTTAATTTCTTCCGAAATAATCGCTTGAAATTTAGTAACCATTGCAGGATAAGGATGTGGACCAACGACAGAACCAATGATATAAAAGGTTTCAGGATTATTAATCCAATAACGAATTGCTTCATTTGTTGCGTCTTTTAACGTTTTACTTCCTGAAGTTGCTGGTACTACTTTTGCTCCTAACATTTTCATTCGCGCAACATTTGGTGCTTGACGTTCAATGTCTATTTCTCCCATAAAAACAGTACAATCTAAACCTAATAATGCACAAACAGTTGCCGTTGCAACACCATGTTGTCCTGCGCCAGTTTCTGCAATAATTTTGGTTTTACCCATGCGTTTTGCCAACAAAGCTTGACCAATCGCATTGTTTATTTTATGAGCGCCAGTATGGTTAAGATCTTCTCTTTTTAGAAGAATATTTGTATTGTATTTTTTTGAAAGATTTGGTGCAAAATAAAGTGGACTTGGACGACCAACGTAATCTTTTAACAATAAATTAAATTCATTTTTGAAATCATCTGTTTCCACATATTGATCTAAAGCAACAGATAATTCATCACAATTATAGTGTAATAATTCAGGGATAAAAGCTCCTCCGAAATCACCATAAAAACCTCTTTCGTCTACTTCGTATTTCATGTTGTTTATTTTTTAATTTTGTTCAATTCGCCCATCAATAGTATCAATGAACTGTTTTACTTCGTCAATTTTTTTAATTCCTGGCTCTGACTCAAAACCACTATTGATATCAAATCCTATACATCTCGGATGTTGAAAATTTTTCAAGATAAAAGCATCTTCCAACTGTATTCCTCCACTTAATAAAAAGGGTGTTGATAACTGATAATTTGTTAACAGTTGCCAATCAAATTTACGTCCAGTTCCGCCATAATCAGCAGATTTTGTATCGAATACAAAACTATCAACAACTTGTTGATAAGTGGTTAATTGTTGAAAATCTTCCATTGATTTTATACCAACAGCTTTCCAAATTTTAAAATCTAAAAAGTTTTCATCTGTTAATAATATTTGATGTTTTTGATTGATTAATTCTTCACAAAAATTCGGCGTTTCATCACCATGTAATTGCACAACATCTAATTTATATTTTTCAACTTTTTCAAGAATATTTTCAATCGATTCATTCACAAAAACACCTACTTTTTCAGCGTTTGGAAAAATAGAAAAAATCGTTTCATCTTCTACAAATCGTTTTGATTTTGGATAGAAAATAAAGCCAACATAATCGGGTTCGATTGCTGCAATTTCTTTGAAATTTTCTACGTTATTGTTTCCACAAACTTTTACTTGAAAACGTTTCATTTCGATTCTTTTACAAATTGTTCAAAAGCCAATGTTGTATTTTCAGCTTTCATAAAATTTTCTCCAATCAAAAATGCCTGAAATCCAGCTTGTCTTAGTTCTTTTACCGTTTCTGGATCAGAAATTCCACTTTCTGCAACTTTGATTAAATCTTTTGGTAATTGTTTCAAAATTTGTTTCGATTTTTCAATATCAACTTCAAAATTCTTTAAATTTCTATTGTTAATTCCAATCAAATCAATAAATTCATTTACTTTTTCCAATTGATCTTCCGAATGTAATTCCAACAAAACTTCTAATCCAATTTCTTTTGCTGTTTTTGCTAAATTGTAAACTTCATCTTTTGTCAGACATTCAGCAATCAACAACATCAAATCTGCTCCGATCGCTTTGGTTTCGTAAACTTGATATTCGTCCACAATAAAATCTTTGCGCAGAATTGGAATGTTCAAAACATTTTTAGCATCAATTAAATCATCAAAACTTCCACCAAAAAATTGTTCGTCCGTTAAAACAGAAACAACAGATGCACCAAATTTTTCGTAACCAGCAACAACTTCTTTTACGTTTGCATTTTTATTAATAAAACCTTTTGAAGGTGATTTACGCTTGAATTCTGCAATCATTCCAGATTTTGATTCATCTAAAATTGAAGCTTTTGCAGATTTTACAGGAACAATAAAATTTTCCGAATTTTTAAAATCTTCAATTGATTGAATTTTCTGTTTTTCTAAAATTTCTACTCGTTTTTGAGCAACGATTTCGTCTAAAATTGTTTTCATTTGTTCATCAATTTTTTGAATGCATTTAGCGCCTTTTTACTTTCTAAACTTTCGTTCGCAATCGCTACACATTCGATTAAATCTTTGGTTGAATAAATTGTTTTTAACGCTAAAGCTGTATTTGCTAACACAACATTTTTTTGCGCTTTGGTTGAAGTTCCATCTAAAACACTCAAAAATATTTTAGAATTTTCTTCGATAGAATTTCCACCTTTTATATCATCAGGAGAAAGTGTCGTCAAGCCAAAATCATGACTTTCTAAAATAAATTCTCCTGAATTATTGTACACTTTTGTAGGCGAAGTCAACGAAATTTCATCGTAACCAGCCAACGCAGTCGAAATAGAATATTGCACGCCCGAATTTTGCATCACATAATGATATAAACGAGCGGTTTTTACATCATATGTTCCTAAATTCTGAAAATTTGGTTGAACAGGATTCACCAAAGGTCCCATCAAATTGAAGAACGTTTTTACTGCCAAACCTTTTCTAATCGGTGCAACTTTCGCCAAAGCTGGATGAAAAAGTGGCGCATGTAAAAATGTAATTCCGACTTCATCAAATTCGCGTTTTAGTTTATTTTGGTCTGTTGAAAATGTGTAACCAAAACTATCCAACATATTCGAAGAACCGCTAACAGACGAAGCTCCGTAATTTCCTTGCTTGATAATTTTTTCGCCAGCACCAGCCAATACAAAACAACTCAACGTCGAAATATTGAAGGTGTCTTTTCCATCTCCACCAGTTCCGACAACATCAATTGCTTGCTTTGGTAAATCAACTTTTACGCATAAATCTAACAACGCACGGCGATAACCTTTCAATTCGTCCAATGTAATATTTCGCATATTAAAAATTGTAAGAAATGAAGCAATTTCGACATCAGAATATTTTTCTTCCGAAATTTCCACCATAATTTGATACGCTTCTTCTTCGCTCAAGGTATAATTTTCGAATAATAAATTTAATAATTTTTTCATTGTTTTATGCTTCTAACCAATTCTTAATCATTTCATCACCAAGTGGAGTTAAAATTGATTCTGGATGAAATTGAACACCACGAACATCATAGGTTTTATGACGTAGAGCCATCACTTCTCCTTTTGGACCAACGGCTGTAATTTCTAAATCTTCAGGAAAACCCTCGTTTGAAACGACCCAAGAATGGTAACGACCAACTTCTAAATCTTCTGGTAAATTTTTGAATAAAATATCGTCTTTTATCACTTTAATATCTGACTTTACACCATGAAAAACTTCTTGTGTATTCAATAATTTTCCTCCAAAAACTTCTCCAATTGCTTGTTGTCCCAAACAAACTCCGAAAATAGATTTTGTTGCTGCATATTTCTCAATAATAGGTTTCAAAAGATTGGCTTCATCTGGAACTCCAGGACCTGGAGAAAGAAGAATTTTATCGTAATTATTCACATCTTCCAACGAAATTCCATCATTTCTGACGATGGTAATATCGTCTGCAAATTTCTTTAGCGAATGCACTAAATTATATGTGAACGAATCGTAATTATCGATGACTAAAATTTTCATAGTTTATAGGTTTTGAGCGATTTCAATAGAGCGACGAAGCGCTCCTAATTTATGATTGACTTCTTGTAATTCATTTTCTTCGACAGATTTGGAAACAACGCCCGCGCCTGCCTGAAAATATAAGGTATTTTGCTTGCTGACGAACGTACGAATCGCAATCGCCATATTGATATCTCCGTTAAAACCTAAATAGCCAATTCCACCACCATAAACGCCACGATTTTGATTTTCGTAACCGTCTAACAATTCCATTGCTTTGAATTTTGGTGCACCAGAAAGTGTTCCGGCAGGAAAAGAATCTGCAAAAACTTTCATTGTATTCACGCTAGGATCCAATTGCGCAGTCACTTTCGAAACCATGTGAATCACATGCGAGAAATACTGAATTTCTTTGTATTGCGCGACTTTTACATCAGTAGAATTTCGGCTCAAATCGTTACGAGCCAAATCAACCAACATCACATGTTCCTCGTTTTCTTTTGGATCAGCAATCAATTTTTCTGTTAATTCTTTGTCCAAAATTGGACTTCCAGTTCTGCGAACAGTTCCTGCAATTGGATGAATTTCTGCATGATTATTATTAATGATAATTTGCGCTTCTGGCGAAGAACCAAATATTTTATAATTTCCGTAATCGAAATAAAATAAATATGGCGAAGGATTTATCGAACGTAAAATGCGATAAACATTGAATTCGTCACCCGAAAATTTTTGTTTGAATTGACGAGAAGGAACAATCTGAAAAACATCTCCTCGAAAACAAGATTCTTTACATTTTGATACAATATCCTTGAATTCATCATCTGTTAAATTTGATTGAATTTCACTTTCTACATTAAACGGATATTCAATAATTGATTTATTATTGATGACACTTTTTATTTCAGAAAATTTAGAATCTGTTTCATCATTCTGAAATTCTATAAACTGAATTTCGTTGTGAAAATGATTAAAAACAACAATATTTTGATAAAATGAATAAGAGAATTCTGGAATCGTCGCTTCATTTCCTTCTGCCGAAAATTTTACTGTTTCGAAATACGGAATTGCATCCCAAGCAATGTAGCCAAACAAACCATTTACAATCAATTTTTCCGAATTCTTTACGTCAAATTGTTGTGTAAAAAGTTTGAATTTCTCAATCAAATCTTGTCCATTCAAAGCATATTCTTTTGCTTCGCCATTTGCATAAGTTTCATTCACAATTCCTTTTGTAACCTTGAATGTTGCAATCGGATTAAGGCAAATAAAAGAGTTTGCATCTGTCTTAGAATGATAGTCAGAACTCTCTAATAATAAGGCGTTCGGATAAATGTCGCGTAGTTTTAAATAGAGCTGAACAGGTGTTGTTAAATCAGCTAAAACAGTCTCTTTCTGTATGTTAAAAGTTAAATTCATTTATTAAATATTTAGGTTTCGAGCACAAAAAAAGGCTTGTCAGTTACGACAAGCCTTTTCTACATATAAGTGTATAGAGGTCTTACGAACCAACGTTTTGTTGTCCGATAAACCACCACCAATTATTTGTAAATAATGTTTTCATTGGTACAAATGTATAAACGTTTTTGAAATGAACAAATTATTTTTTGATAAATTTTTTAGTTCATTCAACAATTAATATTTTTGATATAAATAATAAAAACGCAAACAAAATGGAATACAAATATGACAACTTACTGATAGAGGTAGAAAATAGAATTGCATTAGTTACTTTAAATCGTCCACAGGCGCTAAATGCATTAAATAAAAATTTGTTAGATGATATTTCTAATTTCTTAACTGACGCAAATGCAGATTCGGAAATTAGAGTAATTATTTTAACAGGATCTGGAGATAAATCTTTTGTTGCAGGTGCAGATATCAAAGAATTTTCTGATTTTAATGGAGCGCAAGGACAAGAATTAGCGGCTAATGGACAAGAAAATGTTTTTGATAAAATAGAAAATTTTCCAAAACCAATTATTGCAGCTGTTAACGGATTTGCATTGGGTGGAGGATTAGAATTGGCAATGGCAGCTCATTTTCGTATCGCTTCTACAAACGCAAAATTAGGTTTGCCAGAAGTTACCTTAGGCTTAATTCCTGGTTATGGAGGAACGCAACGTTTACCAAAATTAATCGGAAAAGGTCGTGCAATGCAAGCAATTATGACAGCAGATATGTTTTCAGCAGAACGCGCTTATGAAATTGGCTTAGTAAATGAAGTTGTAGAACAATCAGAATTAATAAATCGTGCAAAAGAAATTGCTTCTAAAATTTTGAAAAATTCGTCTATAGCAATTAAACATGCTATAAAAGCAATTAATGCGTCGGACAAAGCAAACGGTTTTGAAACAGAAATTGAAAGTTTTGGAAGCTTATTTGATGAATCAGATTTTAAAGAAGGAACTGTTGCTTTTGTTGAAAAAAGAAAACCAAATTTTAAATAATTTATAACTTAAAATAAACAGCAAAAAGCTTCAGGATTTCTTGAAGCTTTTTTAATTTTACATCATGAAAAAAATAATTTTTGGATTCATTTTAATGATGAGTTCAGTTGTATTTTCGCAAGAAATTTATCAAGTTATTGCGCAAGAAGGATTGACTATCCGTTCAAGTGCAAATGGGAAAAAAATAGGAAAAATTCCGTACGGATATCCTGTTAAAATTACAGAGAAAGGTGAAGCTTTTTCTTTGATTGATAATGGAAAATCTAAAAGTGGAAATTGGGTAAAAATTGATGCCAGCGAATCAAAATTAATCTTAGACGAAGGTGTTGGCGAATCAGCTCGAAAAGGGGATTTGTACACATTTAGTGGCTATCTAATCACGCAACAAAATTTTATTAGTCAATTCGAAAAAGAAATAGCAACGCATCCAGCTTTTAGCGAATTTTATTTGGCAACAGCCTATAAATGTTTTGCAATAAAAGGAGATTTTTTTGGAGATGGAATTGTTGATTATTTATATAGAATGATTGATACAACGGGAAATGTACGTTTGTTTATTGTGAATAATCTGAAAAAAGGAAGTCAAATTTATGGTTTGGGAGGTGCAAAAGATCCGTTCAAAATTACAAATTATGATTTCGGAACTTTAACTGTTGTCCCAAAAGGAACACCTCTTTTTTCGAATAATATAAATGGTGTAAAACGTAATTTGAATGGAATTTCTAAAAATGAAATCGTAACTTTAGATTACGATGCAATTTATGTGCATCAAGAAAATGCGAAAGAAGGCGGGTTTATTTACCGAAAAGATGGTAAATGGAACTGGCTGAACCAAAAATAACCAACAACTAAATTCATGAAAAATTATTTTCTTTTATTCTTTATAGGAGTTTCTTCTTGTATTTTTTCGCAAGAAACTTTTTACGTCACTGCTCCAAGTGGTTTGATTGTGCGTGATAATCCAAATGGAGCGCGTTTCGGGAAAATTTCTTATGGCTCTGCTGTAAAAGTTGAAAAACAATTACAACCTTTTTCAATTACAGATAATGGAAAAACGGTTAACGGAAATTGGGTTAAAATTGAAGGAAATAATTCTCAAATTCAGTACGATGAAAATCTAGATACCGATAAAATGTATGCTTTCAATGGTTTTTTGACACCGAAAAATGAATTTATTAATCAAAGTGAAAAAATAATTGCGAGACATCCCGCTCTAAAAGATTACTATTTGGCGACTTCTTATGATGTTTTTGCGATAAAAGGCGACTTTTTTGGTGATGGATTAGAAGATGATTTGTTTCGAATGATAGATCCAAAAGGAAAAATTCGTTTAATGATTATTAATCATCAACAAAATGGAAGCAAAATTTATGGTTTAGGCGGAGCGAAAGATCCGTTTGGTATGGAAGATTACGGAATGGCAATTTTGCATAAAGTAGGAAAAGGAATTCCTTTGTGGTCTAATTATGAAGATGATTTTAGAGAATTTAAAAGTGTTCCGAAAAATGAAATCGTCAAATTAAATTACGATGCAATTTACATTCACGAAGCAGAAGCTTGTGGAGGTGGATTTATTTTTTGGAAGAATAATAAATGGAATTGGTTACAACAAGAATAAAAATTAAAAGAAATAATTATGCAAAATATAGAAAATAAAGTAGCTTATATAACGGGTGGAACAAAAGGTATTGGATTAGGAATTGCGAAATCTTTGGTCGAAAATGGTGTTAAAGTTGCAATTTCTGGACGAAATATTGACGATGTAGAAAATGTGCGTCATTATTTAGGAAAAGATAATGTATTGGCAATACAATCTGATGTTCGCTTTTTTGAGGATGAACAAAATGCTGTAGAGCAGATTATTTCTACTTTCGGGCGTTTGGATATTGTAATTGCGAATGCGGGTTTAGGAAAATTTGCACCGATTGATGAATTGTCTTTGGAAGATTGGAATGCAATGATTGATACTAATTTGACTGGAGTTTTTCATACGATGAAAGCGACTGTGGAAGCGTTAAAAGTATCAAAAGGATATTATATTTCGATAGCATCTTTAGCTGGAACAAATTTCTTTGCAAACGGCGCTGGGTATAATGCTTCAAAATTTGGAGTTGTAGGTTTTACGCAGGCTGCAATGTTAGATTTGAGAAATTACGATATCAAATGTACGACGATAATGCCAGGTTCTGTAACCTCTAATTTTAATGAACATGTACCAAATGAAGAAGATTCTTGGAAAATTCAGCCAGAAGATTTAGGGCAAATGGTGGTTGATTTATTAAAAATGAATCCGAATGTTTTGCCAAGTAAAATAGAAGTTCGTCCTACGAAAACAAAATAATTTTGAGACCTCCAGAAGAGGTCTTTTTTCATTAAAAAAAATATTTTATTTTCCTTGTTAGTTTACATAAATTAGTAGACGGAAAATAACACTATTTCTGAACACTATTTTTAAGAAGAAAAGATGAGTTTTAAAATAAAAGTAAATGCTTACCGTCGTAAAATAATGCGCGGTTTAACAGGTGGAATCGGAAAAGGTTCTTTAGATAATATAAAGAAGAATGACCAACTTTCTATAAAACGTGTGTTGATAAACCGTCCTAATCAACGTTTGGGTAACACATTGTTGATAACTCCTCTTATTCAAGAAATCGTGAAAAATTTTCCTGATGTTAAAATAGATTTATTCGTAAAAGGAAAAGTTGCGCCAATTGTTTTTGAAAATTATCCGCAAGTCGATCAAATTATTGAATTGCCCAAAAAACCATTCAAAGAATTAGTTGATTATATCAAAGTTTGGTTCAAAATTAAAAGTAAAAAATACGATTTGGTGATTAATGTAGATAAACAATCTTCTTCTGGACGACTTTCTACATCATTTGCAAAATCAAAATATAAACTTTTTGGTGACGAATTTATTACAAATACAGCGCAAGAAATTCAGTTGCATCAAGCACAATATCCCGTTTATCAGTTCAGAAAATTTTTAGAATTATTTGATGGAAAAATTAATAATGAAGCAATTCCTTCTTTAAATATTCAATTATCTGAAAAAGAAATTGAAGCAGGAAAAAAATTATTGAACGAAATAACAAAAGATTCTTCTAAAAAAACATTGGCTTTTTTCACGTTTGCAACTGGCGCTAAACTTTATAATGAAGAATGGTGGACAGAATTTTACAATTTATTTTATCCAAAATATAGCGAAAAATATAATTTAATCGAAATTCTTCCTGTTGAAAATATTTCGACATTAGCACATAAATTACCCGAATTTTATAGCAAAGATGTCCGCGAAATTGCGTCTGTTATGTACAATTGTGAAATTGTAATTGCAGCAGATTCTGGTATGATGCATCTTAGTTGCGCAGCTCCAACAAAAACGGTTGGTTTATTCAAATCAGAAGGTTTCTTAGAAAGATATAAGCCTTATGGAGAAGGAAATTCAGTTGTAATTGCAATTGATGACAACCAAGAAGGTGTGTTGCAGAAAATGGAAGAAACACTTTCTTAGTCGCATATTTTTCTTTGTTTAAAATTTTAATCACAAAAAATCGTTATTCTATAAAAATCTTTTGCAGTTTCGAGTTTTATTTATTCTAAGTTTTGTTTTTGCGAGCATATTTCTGCACGCACAGAATTTTGAATGGAAAAATCCAAACTTCAGGAAAGATTCTGCGTTAATTTCTGACACAGTAAAACTCTCAAATAAAGGAATTTTACCAGATAAATTTCAGATTTTTGATTCGGTCGGAAATCCTATTCCGAAAGAATTTTATACAATCAATTACGAGCGAAACGAAGTTTATTTCAATTCATCATTAGCGAAACAAATGGTGAAGATTAATTACTTTGTTAATCCACGTTTGGCGGAATCTATTTATTTTGCAAAAAATCCTAATATCATTGTTGAGGATTCAAAACCTGTTGATATTTTTCATCAAATAGAACCAAATTCAAAACAGTCAAACAAAGATGTTTTTGATGGTTTGAACAGTAAAGGTTCTATGGTTCGTGGAATTCGTTTCGGAAAT
Organism: Algoriella sp.; assembly: GCF_036647415.1. Taxonomy (NCBI): domain Bacteria; kingdom Pseudomonadati; phylum Bacteroidota; class Flavobacteriia; order Flavobacteriales; family Weeksellaceae; genus Algoriella; species Algoriella sp. The sequence goes on along the minus strand of NZ_JAVXKG010000002.1, from coordinate 157,535 downwards.
AATCAAAGTGCTTCGGTACAATCATCTTTAGATTTGGAATTGTCGGGTAAATTATCGGATGATATTACCGTGAACGCAGCAATCGCCGATAATAATGTGCCAATAGAATCGGATGGTTATACACAAAATCTGCAAGAATTTGACAAAGTTTACATCGAATTGGCTACAAAAAAATCTAAAATTAGAGCTGGTCATATTGATATTAATACGTCACAAGAACAAAATTATTTTAATCCATTCAATCAAAAAGTTACAGGTTTACAACTTTCTACACAGTTAAAAAATGAAAAATCGACGACGAATATTTTTGCAACAGGAAGTATTACGCGTGGCGAATTTATGCGCGTTAATTTTATTGGACAAGATGGAAATCAGGGTCCTTACCGACTTTCTGGAAGAAACAATGAACTATATGTGATTATTATTTCTGGAAGCGAAAAAGTATATATTGATGGCGTTTTATTGTCACGAGGCGAGCAAAATGATTATGTAATAAATTACAACACGGGTGAAATTTCCTTTACTACAAACAGATTGATTACTGCAAATACGCGAATTAATGTCGAATATTTGTACAATTCTCGCAATTATTCGCAAACATTGCTTTACGGAGGCGCAGAATATCAATCAGAAAAATTGAATTTATCAGGTTATTTCTTTTCTCAAGGCGATTCAAAAAATAATTCTTTAGGAAATGATTTGACTGATAATGAAAAGCAAATTTTAGCAAATGCAGGAAATGATCCAAGTAAAATGTATGCCGTTTCTGCGGAATTAACAACATACGATAGCAACCGAATTTTATACAGAAGAAATAATCTAAATGGATTGGATATTTTTGAATATTCTACAGATCCAAATGATGAATTGTATCAAGTTGCATTTACTTATCTTGGTTCAAATCAAGGAAGTTACCGACAAATAAATGCAAATCAGAACGGAAAGGTTTTTCAATACATAGAACCAATTGCAGGAATTTTACAAGGAGATTATGAACCGATTAAACAATTGGTTGCGCCGAAAAAAATGCAGATTTACACGTTAAATGGTCAATATCAATTAAAAAATAATGGAAATGTTGGTTTTAATTTAGGTTTGAGTAATTACGATCAAAATTTATTTTCTTCTATTGATGATAATAACAATTCTGGTTTAGCAACACGCATTTATGGTGAAAAATCGTTTCAAGTAAAAGAGTGGAAAATTACTCCTTTTGTAGAATGGAATTATATCAACAAAAATTATAAAAGTGCTGAAAGATTACGTTCTGTAGAATTTGCGCGAGATTTTAACCTCGAAAATGAGTTGAGCGGAGTTGATCAAAATTTTATTACAACAAAGGTTTCTTCTAATTGGAAAGATAAATTTTTGACACAATATAAACTTGATTATTTAGAAAATACTGGTTTGTACAAAGGTGTTAGAAATCAAATTGAATCAAAATTTATTACAAAAAAAGATGAAATAGTTGCGCAAGCCAATATTTTATCTACCAAAGCAACTTTGCAAAACACTAATTTTTCGCGCTATATGGTTGATGGAAAACGTAAAATTGGCGATAAATTTTGGGTTGGTGCACGTGTTTGGGGAGAAAATAATGAAATTGAAGATGTTATTCTAAATGAAAAAGCTGATTTGAGTTTTAAATGGAATGAAATTCAGGCAAAAGCTGGATTTGCAGATTCTTTGGGACATAAAATAGATGTTACGGTTTATCAGCGTCAAGATGATTCGATTCGATTAAATTCTTGGCAAAATATACAGAAAAGTAAAGGATTAATTTTCAATTCAACACTTATTCAAAAAGCTAATCATCAATTGAGTTTAAACTTCCATTACCGTAAAGTAAATTATCAATTTTTAGATTCTCCAGACGAAGATTTTATAACTGGAAATGTGAAATGGTACAAATCGTTTTTTAATCAAGGTTTACAATTAAATGTAGATTATGAGGTAGGAAGCGGTGTGGAACCACAGCGAGAATTTCAGTATATAAAGGTTTCGGATGGAATGGGAATTTATAAATGGACTGATTATAATGGCGATGGAATAGAGCAAATTGATGAGTTTGAGGTTGCAGAATTTATCGATCAAGCCAATTATATACGCGTGTACACGAACACAATAGAATATTTAAAAACGAACAAAAACTTGTTCAATTTTACGTTGCGTTTTCGTCCAAAACAAGTTTTTAATTTGGAGAATGAATTTTGGAATCGTTGGATGTTTTTACAAGTTATTTCTGCAACCAATTCGTTGCGCAAAGAAAATTCTACTTTAGAGTGGAATCCGTTTACTAATTCGGCTCAAATTTTAGGAAAAACGAGAAACATTCGTTCATCAATTTTCTTTAATCAAGGAACGCAATATAAGTGGTCGACAAATTTTATTTACAATCAACAAGAATCGCAAACGTATGTGTATACAGGTTCTGAAAACCGAAATTCTGACAGTTATTTGTTGCAAACACGATACAAAATTATACAAGATTTGATTGCGAGTTTTGATACAGAATATATGGTTATCAAAAGTGATTCGGAGCTTTTTGCAAGTCGACGTTATAAATTAAATAATACACGATTTTCGCCTAAAATAACCTATCAAACAGAGAAATCTATTATTGCCTCGGTGTTTTATAATTATCAAAATAAGAAAAATACATCGGGCGAAGAACGCTTAAATCAATCGGATTTGGGAACAGAAATTCAGTGGAATAATTCGGCTAAAATGAGTTTATTGGGAAGTTTTAGTTTTATCAACAATAAATTTATTGGGAATCAAGAATCTGTGGTCGGAAATCAAATGATGGAAGGTTTACGTGCTGGAAATAATTTTGTTTGGCAATTGCAATTGCAACGTCAAATTACAAGTTTTCTACAACTTAATATTTCGTACGATGGACGAAAAACGGAAGAAAATAAACCAATACATACAGGAAGCGTACAATTGCAGGCGAGGTTTTAAACATAAAAAAACCTCGAGAATTTCTCGAGGTTTTACGTTTATTCTATCTTCCCTTCATAATAAACAGGATTTCCTTTTTTGTCGAAACCAATTATGGTTAGTTTGTAATTTCCTGGATTATCGTTGTTGAAATATTCGATGATGGCTTGGTTATTTTCATCTGTTTTTAGATAGGTATTCCAATAAAGCGTTTCTCTAATGTCACGTGGAATATCTTTATAAAGAGATTCATATTCATCAATACTTAGAAAAGGTAGAGATTTGTCATAACCTTTTAATGATAAAATATTAAGAGATTTATTAACGTCATTATTTCCAATACTTCCTCTTTTTGAGTAGATTGCAATTGCATTTCCAAGTAATCCACTTCCTTTATAAATTTTAACTAACGCAATATCATTTATATTAATACTGCTTAGTGTTTCGTTAGAAAGTCTCATTTCATTTAAATAGACTGTGACATTTCCATTTCGAATCATTGGAGTTACAACTCCTTGCTTTAAGGTTGTTGTTAATCCTGCAATTTTTCCAGCTAAAAAATCAAAAATATTACTGTAAGCATTAGCATTTTTATTATCATTAACAAAATCAATTACTGTTTCATTAATGCTTTTAAACATTCTGCTACTTAATTCATTATTTAATTTTTCTGTTTTAGAGGCTGTTTTAGCTATAATAATTGCTTCTTTTAAACGAATGCTTTTGTCATTTACAATTTTATTGATTTTGATTTGTTCTTTTACCTCATTTAGTTTATTATTTGTTTCTGTTTCTGATAAAATAAAATTAGTTGAAGGTAAATTAGAATTATATTTTGTGTTGTTAAATAAAGGTAGAATAGATAGAACTACTTTATCTTCTTGTTTTTTTGTTTTTTGAGGTTGTTTATTTAAATAATAATAAATATTAAAGGTATCATCTGAAATCAGATTTTTTAATTCGAAATTACCATTAGAATCTGTTGAAGTCGGAATTAAAAATTTTTCTGTTTCAGGATATTCTATGAAAAGATTTAAATCAGAATTTTTTAGATCTTGCCCATTTATATATACTTTCCCTTTGTATGACAAATATGTATTAGATACAATATTTGATCTTTTTCTAGGGTTATTCATGATATCTTTCCAATTAAATCTTTCCCAATTTTCTGATATTAATAATGCATCTAAAGCTTCAGGATTATTTTCTTTTTGAAAGTATTGAATAGGATTGGAAATACTACGTGTAAAATCTTTGGTTAACCAAAGTGCGGGAAGTAAATTATTGTTTGGATTTGTATGATGATTAATGACTACAGCTAGCTCTTCGGGAGATTCAGATTTTAATGTAATAGTATTTATTGTTCTTGCTTCGTTATTTATATCAAAGTCTAAAACTGGTTTAGAGAATGTTTTAGAATGGTTGATAAAGACCAAACGCTGAGTAACAATATTATCATTTTCGTCAAAAACGTTAAGTTGTAAAATTCCACTTTCATTACTAAAACTACTTTGAGGTATTTTTTGAGATATTGTTTGAATTTTTTTTGTGATTTTTGCAGTATGTACAACAATATTATTAATTGTCGTTATTACCTTGTAGTCTATTAATTGTTGCGGTATCTCAATACTTTTTAGTTGATAACCAATACTATCATTTGTGTTTATAACTTTAAGAATTACACCTGATTTATTAGGAGCTTTAAGATTAATTATTTCTTGTTGTCCGTTTTCGTCATTTACTTGTACTAGATATGTTTTATTTGGTTCAGGTCTCAGGTGAAACGAAGCTACATTTTCATCAAGATTATTGAATTCTACAACTTTAATAGTGGGATTATTTTTTTCGAAAACATAACCATTCCACTTTTTTGGTAAATCACCAATAGAATTTAATCTAACAGCAAATTTAGTTGTTTGATTTTCGATGAAAGAATTACCTTCGGAATAAATAGATGCATTCCATTTTAAATTATTGTTTTTAACTAGTTTTAACTTAGAAGTTGGATTATAAATTAAAATTGGTTTTATATATTGAAATTCTTCGGGAAAATTTGTCATATAAGTGGTATAAGCACGTATATAGTATACATCTTCTTGTAAGTTTTCTTTTAAAAAAAAACTTCCATCGCTTTGACCTTTTAAAATAGGAAGTAATTTTTTATCAAGTAAAGTTTTATTTTTATCATATAATTCAACAAAAAGGTTGGTAGAAATATTACTCTGTTTGTATCCATCAAATACAAAAGCTTTGAACCAAATATTTTCTCCTGCGATGTAATCTTCTTTATTAAATAAGATATAAATTTTTTCTTGTGCATAATTTTCTTCAAGATTTTTTATGGCTAAATCAAGCTTACTTTGTGCATTTACGAATAAAGAAAATATAGCAATGATGATTAGAAAATAGTATTTCATTGAGATTAATTATTTGATTTTGTTAAGATAACAAAATAATCAATACTTTAAAATAGTAAATTATTATAAAAAAAACCTCGAGAATCTCTCGAGGTTTTACGTTTATTCTATCTTTCCTTCATAATAAACAGGATTTCCTTTTTTGTCAAAACCAATTATGGTTAGTTTGTAATTTCCTGGATTATCGTTGTTGAAATACTCTATTTCTGTGTTTTCTTCTGGAGTAGAATACAAGTTCGAGTTCCAAAACAAAGTGTTTCTGATGTCATTTGGAACATCGTTGTAAAGCGATTCGTAGTCGTCATTACTAAAATAAGGTAAAGATTGATTATATCCACCAATTTGAATCAAATTATTTGGTAACATTGGTGTATTATCAACTGGTGCATCACTTCCTCTTTTCGAATAAATTGCAATTGCATTTCCAAGTAAACCAGAGCCTTTGAAAATCTTTATCATCGCAATATCTCTAGGATTAATACTGGTTAAATTATCCGAAGTCATTTTCATCTCATTCCAATAAATTGTAACTTCAGAGTTTCTGATTTTCGGAACTCCGTTAGAAACAGTAAGTCCAGCAACTCGTCCAGCCAGAAAGTCCATAATATTTGTGTAACCTTCTATTGGTTGAGATTCATTCACAAAATCTATCACAGTTTCATTCATACTTTTGAACATTCCACCGCTCAATTCATCATTCAATTTCTCTGTTTTCGATTTTTTGTCCGCTTTTACAACAACTTCTTTTAGGCGAATACTTTTATCATTAATGATTTTGATGTTGTTTTTATACGCTTTCTGTTTTTCAACTTCCTCTTTATTTGTTGTTTCTTCTAGCAAGTAAGCTGTTGTAGGCAATTTAGCTTTATAACTTGTACTTTTATAATTTGGTACAACAGACAACGTTAAAGTTCCGTTGTTGGTAGATTTTCCATTTTCCGAATTCAAGAAATAATTCATTGCCATTGGTCCATAATAAAACAAATTATTCATTTCGAAATTTCCTTCATAATCTGTTTTCAACGTTGCAAAATCTTTTTCGTTATTCTGCATTTTATAAATAATACTCAAAGAAGAATTACTCAATTCTCGTCCGTTATTATATACTTTTACCTTGTACGAAAGGTATCTACGATCGTTATCAATTGTTGGTTTTACAATATTTCCTACGACTAAATCTTCCCAATTAAATCTTTTCCATTTTTCTGAAATCAGAAGTGCATCAAGATTTTCTGAATATTCGTTATTCTTAAAATATTGAGTAGGATGACCAATTTTAGAACTAAAATCTCGTGTTAACAACATAGCGGAAATTAAATTATCTTCATCAAGATTTTTTTGATCTTTAATTACAGAAGTTAAATTTATTTCTTCGGGATATTTTACTTTAATTGTATTTAATTCGCGTGGATTTTTTGTTGTTTCGAAAGTAATTTCAGGATTTTTATACAATTCTTTTGGATTAATAAAAATCAAACGATTAGCAACTTGACTCTCTTTTTCGTCGAAAATAGTAATATTCAAAATACCTTTATCGTTATCCAAAATTTCTTTCGGGACATTAATAGAAATAGTTTCTACACTTTTTACAATTTGAGAACTCATCACAAGTTCATTGTTTATTGTTCCAATAAGTTTATGATTCAACAAAGGATTTTCTTGATTGATACTTTTCAGTTGTATCACAATATCTTTGCTATTTCGAGCAACTTTCAGTAGAACTCCGTCTTTTTTTGCTTCAGGTAAATCAATAATTTGTTGATTTCCTTTCTCATCATTCAGTTGAACTTGATACGATTTTCCTTCTTCTGCTCTTAAAGAAAAAGAGGCAACGTTTTCATCTAAATTATCAAATGTTGCAATTTTATTGGTCGGATTATTTTTTTCGAACACAAAACCATTCCATTTTTTTGGTAAATCTCCGTCCGATTTTAATCTTATAGCAAATTTAGTCGTTTGATTTTGAATAAAATTTCCACCTTCAGCAAAAGCTTTTGCAGTCCATTTTAAATTAGAATTCGGAACAAGTTTTAACTTAGAATTTGGGTTGTAAATTTTAACTTGATTGATATGTTGAAATTCTTCCGAGAAAAAAGTCATATACGTTGTGTAAGCTCTTACAAAGTAAACTCCCTCCTCGTTTTCATTTTTGGTATTTAGTGTTCCGTCACTTTCTCCATTCACAATCGGAACCAATTTTCTATCAATTAATTTCTTGTCTTTATCGTATAACTCGACAATAAGATTCGTAGAAATTAAACTCGGTTTGTAACCATTTAATGTATAAGCTTTAAACCAAATATTGTCGCCAGCAATGTAATTTTCTTTATCAAATAATAAATAGACTTTTTCTTGTGCGTAATTTGTATCAAGACTTTTTATAGCCGTTTCTAATTTTGATTGAGCAAAAGTTGTAATCGAGCAAAAGTATAATGCGAGTAAATAAATATATTTCATGAAATTAAGTATAACAATAGTTCTAAATCAGAATGAGAACTAATATTGTAAATTTATCATTAATTAAATAAACACTCTTCTAAACTTTTATTAAAATTTTCAAGTTTTTTACCAAGTAAAATAAATTTTCAAGCAAAATAATAAATGAATAATAATTGAGTCATCTTCGTTTTAATTTATTTTTCGAAAAATCTCCATTTTCTTAGTTTTTCTAAAAAAAAATGATTGTTTAATGTATAAAACTCTAAATTTGAATATTGTATGAAAAATTAAAAAAACAATATGAAACTCAAGCTACTATCTACCCTTAGTTTAAGTCTTTTATCTTTTATTGCAAATGCGCAACAAAAGGCAGATTTAATCATTACAAATGCAAAAATATCAACCTTAGATTCTTCGATACCCGAAAATAGTAACACGGCAGTTATCCAAAATGGAAAATTTGTTGCTATTGGTAATGAAAATTTATTGAAAGAATATCAAGGAAAAACCATCAATGCCAACAAACGCAGATTGGTTCCGGGTATTAATGATGTTCACATACATCTTGTAAGTTACGGCGCAACATTTAACAGAGAAGTGCGTTGGGACGGAATTTTTTCTCAAAAAGAAGCTTTAGCTGTCCTAAAAAAACAGGTCGATAAAACGCCAAAAGGCGAATGGGCAACTGTAATTGGTGGTTGGTCGCCGTATCAGTTTAAAGAAAAATCTTTGGTAACTCCAGCGCAATTAGACCAATTAAGTGCAACAACACCTATTATGGTTACGCATCTTTGGGACAGAATTATTTACAACAAAGCCGCGTTGAAAGCGCTTAAAATAGATAGAAATTCGCCAGATCCAAAAGGTGGATTCATCGAAAAAGATACCAACGGAGAACCTACAGGAAACGTAATTGCGGTAAGCGATTGGGCTGTTATTCTGAATGCAATTGGTAGTTTGCCACCTCCAAAAGATTTGGCAGAACGCAAAAGTTCTACTCAAAAATATATGCAAACGCTTAATAGTTTTGGTGTTACAAGTTTAACAGATGGTGGTGCTGGTGCGTATCCTAATAATTATCAGGCAATTATAGATTTAGCAAAAGAGAAAAAAATGACGCTAAGAGTTGGCGGAACGCTTTATCCGCCGATTGGTGCTAACGAAGCTGAACAGTTTGATAAATGGCTAAATACGGTTGATGTTACTATTGATGATCCTTATTTTAAAATCATTGGTGCAGGAGAAATTCTTTCTTATGAAAGTTTTGATATGACGAATTTTGAGCAAGATCGTCCACTTTTGGTTAATTTAGAAAAAGATTTGAAACCTATTTTACAATCTGTTATCAAAAAAGGTTGGACATTTAGATTACACGCCGCATACAGCGAAACGATTAGCCGAATGTTGAATGTAATTGAGGAAATCAACAAAGAAAATCCGATTAAAAATCGTTGGAGTATAGAACACGCTGAAACGCTGACTATGAACGAAATTAAAAGAATTAAGAATCTAAATGGAGGAATTACGGTTCAGAGTCGTTTACTTTTTCAAGCAGAAGAATTTGAAGAAAAATACGGAAAAGAGGCTATAAATAATGAAGTTGTTAACGTAAATGATATTTTAGATAACAATATTCCTATCGGTTTTGGGACTGATGCAATGCGTATCGCGAGTTACAATCCGTGGTACACAGCTTATTTCTTTGTAACAGGAAAAAACTTGAGCGGAAAAGCATTTTTACCGAAAGAGAAAAAAATTAGCAGAGAAAAGGCGTTAGAATTGATGACGCAAGGAAGTGCGTGGTTTACGAAAGATGAAGACGTAAAAGGATCGATTTCTGTTGGTAAATTTGCAGATTTCATATTATTATCAGAAGATTTTTTAACGATTGATGAAAATAAAATTCCAGAAATTCGTTCAGTTTTAACTGTGGTTGGCGGGAATGTAGTTTATGCGGATAAGGAGTTTAAAAAACTTGCTCCAAAACCTTTCGAGATTTTACCAAATTGGTCGGTTTATAAATAACAAAAAAAATCCTTCAGAATTTTCTGAAGGATTTTTTATAATATGATAAATTGTTTTGAGAATTAAATTCCGTCAACAATTGTATTTAATGTTACAGAAGGACGCATCGCAGCAGTTGTTTTACCAAAATCTGCTTTGTAGTAACCACCAATATCTTGAGGTTTACCTTGTGCAGCGATTAATTCTTCGTTAATTTTTGCTTCATTTTCTTGCATTGCTTTTGCAACTGGAGCAAACTTAGCTGCTAAATCAGCATCTTTTGTTTGATTTGCTAAAGCTTCTGCCCAATACATAGCCAAGTAGAAGTGAGAACCACGGTTATCGATAGTTCCTAATTTACGACCTGGAGATTTGTCAGTTGCTAAGAATTTTGCATTTGCTTCGTCTAAAGCGTCAGCTAAAATTTGTGCTTTTGCATTTCCTTGTGTTTGAGAAACGTGCTCTAAAGAAGCTTGTAATGCTAAGAATTCTCCTAAAGAATCCCAACGTAAATAACCTTCTTCTACAAATTGCTCGATGTGTTTTGGAGCAGATCCGCCAGCACCAGTTTCAAATAATCCACCTCCATTCATTAAAGGAACGATAGATAACATTTTAGCAGAAGTTCCTAATTCTAAAATTGGGAATAAATCTGTTAAGTAGTCACGTAATACGTTTCCAGAAACAGAAATAGTATCTTTTCCTTCTCTTGCACGGCTTAATGTTTCTTTCATAGCGTCTTTAACGTCCATGATGCGAATATCTAAACCAGTAGTATCGTGATCAGCTAAGTATTTTTCAACTTTTTTGATGATTTGTTGATCGTGTGCTCTTCCTTTATCTAACCAGAAAATTGCAGGTGTATCAGATAAACGAGATCTGTTAACTGCTAATTTAACCCAGTCTTGAATTGGAGCATCTTTTGTTTGAGACATTCTGAAAATATCAGTTGCTTCAACTTTTTGCTCTAATAATACGTTTCCGTTTACGTCTTCAACTTTGATTGTTCCGTTTGCTGGAGCTTGGAAAGTTTTATCGTGAGAACCATATTCTTCAGCTTTCTGAGCCATTAAACCTACGTTAGGAACAGAACCCATTGTTGTAGGATCTAAAGCACCATTTGCTTTCATATCATCAACAACAGCTTCGTAGAAACCTGCATAAGAACGGTCTGGAATAATAGCTACTGTATCTTCTTCAGCACCTTCTTTGTTCCACATTTTACCTCCATTTCTTACTAAAGCTGCCATAGAAGCATCAACAATAATATCAGAAGGAACGTGGAAATTAGTAATTCCTTTGTCAGAATTTACCATTGCTACACGTGGTCCGTTTGCTAAATCAGCTTCAATTGCAGCATTGATTTCTGCTTCTTGAGGTTGACCTTTTATTTTTTCGAATAAATCTGCTAAACCATTGTTTGGATTAATATCTAATGCTTTGAAAGTATCAGCATATTTTACGAAAACATCTTTAAAGAAAGTCTCCACAATTGCTCCAAAAATAACTGGGTCAGAAACCTTCATCATTGTAGCTTTTAAGTGAGCAGACAATAAAACGTCTTGTTTTTTAGCTTCTTCAATAGCCTCTTGTACAAAAGCTCTCAAAGAATTCAAATTCATTACAGAAGAATCAATTACTTCACCAGCTTTCAAACCAGCAGCTGATTTTAATTCTTGAGTAGAACCATCTTCTCCGTAGAATTTTATTGTATATTCAGTCGCGTTTTCAATTGTAGTAGAATTTTCTGTACCATAGAAATCTCCACTTTTCATGTAAACAACTTCCGTTTTGCTATCTTTTGCCCAAGCACCCATTTTATGAGGATTTGCTTTTGCATAATTTTTAACCGCTTTTGGTGCACGACGATCCGAGTTTCCTTCACGTAAAACTGGGTTTACCGCAGAACCTAAAACTTTTCCATATCTTGCTTTGATTGCTTTTTCATCTTCATTTTTTGGTTCAGCAGGATAATTTGGTACTGCAAAACCTTTCGCTTGTAATTCAGCAATCGCTTCGTCTAACTGAGGAACAGAAGCCGAAATGTTTGGTAATTTGATAATATTTGCTTCCGGAGTAGTCGCCAAAGCTCCTAATTCTGCTAAAGCATCAGGAATTCTTTGTTCTTCTTTTAAGAAATCAGGGAAAGTTGCTAAAATACGTCCAGCTAAAGAAATATCTGGAACTTCAATTGTAATATCAGCTGTTTTCGTAAATCCTTGTACGATTGGCAAAAATGAATGTGTTGCCAACATCGGAGCTTCATCCGTAAGTGTGTAATGAATTTTTGACATTATGTTTTAAATTTTTTGTGACCATCGATTAATGATCAATTAAAATACATCTTTTCAAGATTTGAATGCATCAAATGCAAACGTGGCAAATATACAAATTTTAACAGATTTAAACCTACCATAAGTCAATCATTTACATGATTTTTAGGATATTTTTAGCATCCAAAATTTTAATCATACAAGTTGATAATTTATTGCATTAAAATTGTTCAAGTTGATAATTTTTTGACCGAATAATTCTCAACTTAACGGATAAAATGAATTATTTAAATTTATTTTTTTTCGATTATTATTCAGCTTTCTTATTTTTATTAACTTAATATCTTCCTTAATTTTACAAAAAACTAATTCCTTTTGATAAATAATCTAACAACAATCGCTTTTTATAATGTCGAAAATTTTTATTCTAAAAATTTAGAAGAAGATTCATTCTTACCAGGTAATTTTTCGAAATGGAAGGATAGTCGATATGATATAAAAGTAGATAAAATAGCTTTTACTATTGCTAAAATTGGACGATTAGAAACAAACGAATTACCATCAATTGTTGGTTTGTGCGAAGTGGAAAACGAAGAAGTTTTACAAGATATTAGTACAAATAATTATCTGAAAGATGGGAATTATTCAACTTTATTATATGAATCGTTGGATGAAAGAAAAATAAATGTTGGATTAATTTACCGTAAAAATCATTTTGAGGTAATAGAAAGTTCGCCAATCCGAATTGTTTTCAAAGATCAATACGATGTGAAATCTTATACACGTGATATTTTGTATGTAAAAGGTAAATTATTTGAGGAATCAATTCATTTATTTATCGTTCATCTTCCATCTAAAATTGATAAAGAAATTAATCAGTTAAAACGTTTAAATATCTTCAAATCAATTCGAAAAAAAGTGAATGAAATTTTGCTAGAAAAAAAATCGGAAAAAATCATCATCATGGGAGATTTTAATGATTCGCCTACAAATGATGATTTACGAGAAGAATTAAATACACGATCAAAACAAGAAGAGATAAACGGAAGTGAGTTGTATAATCCAATGGTAGGTTTACAGTCCTATAAGAGAGGGTCGATGATTTTTAAAAAACAATGGATGTTGTTCGATCAACAACTTTTTTCGAATGGTTTTTTCAAAAAAGAATCAAAATTAAAATATGTAAAAACAGATATTTTTGATGCAGATTTTTTGAGGAATAGTGGCGGAAAATCAACAGGTTTACCATTTAGAACCTTTGTTGGTGGAAAATATTTCGGTGGATATAGCGATCATTTTCCCGTCTATACCATTTTAAAGTATTAAATTTGTAGCGATTTAATTTTAGGAAAAGGTGAGAATTCACGAGAATGGTCAAGTAGAAATTGATGGAATCGATAAGTTGATTCTGAATGCTTTTATGGATAATGCGAATATTCCAGTTTCTCAATTAGCAAAAGAATTGGGAATTTCCAATACAGCAGTTCATCAGCGCATCAAAAAACTTGAAACTTCAGGTATAATTTCAGCAACAAAAGTTATTATAAATCCGGTTATTTTGGGTTATTCTACGATGTCTTTTGTTGGTGTATTTATGGATAAACCTTCTTCATATAAATTAGTAATTAATGCTTTGGAACAAATTCCAGAGGTGGTTGAAGCTCACTTTACTACGGGTAATTATGGTATTTTCTTGAAAATATTAAGTCGTGATAATCTTCATCTAATGAATGTTTTAAATAAAAAAATTCAACAAATTGATGGTGTTACACGAACAGAAACAATTATCTCGTTAGAGCAACCAATAAATAGACAAATAAAACTTTAATATACAAAGATGAGTATTAATCAATATTTAGACTCGACGTATCTTAAAACGCCTGCTCAAGCGGGTATTTCGAACTCGGATACATTAGATATGGTGCATAAGTTAACACAAGAAGCCATAGATAATGATATATATGCAGTAATGATTCGTCCAGATTATGTAAGATCTGTGCGTGCATTATTAGAAGAAAGAAAATCGAATGTTATTTTGGGAACTGTTATAGGTTTTCATGAAGGAACAAACGATTTGAATGAAAAACTGAGAGAAGCGCAAAGAGCGATTGCAGACGGTGCAGATGAATTGGATTTCGTAATTAATTATGAAGCATTCAAAAAAGGTGAAATTGAGAAGGTAAAAGAAGAGGTAGAAACTGTAACATCTATCGTTTTGCGTGAAGCTAAAGTGGTAAAATGGATTATAGAAACGGCAGCTTTAACAGACTCTCAAATTGTAGAATTAACACAGTTAATTCGCGATATTGTGATCAATAATCTTGGTGAAGAATATGCACCAAGAGTTTTTGTAAAATCCTCAACAGGTTTTTATAGAACACCAAACGATGAGCCAAATGGCGCAAACGAACATGTAATAAAATTGATGTTAGCAAATGCAGGATCTTTACCTGTAAAAGCATCTGGAGGCGTAAGAACCGCAGAAGAAGCAGAAAAAATGATTGCATTAGGCGTAAAACGTATCGGGACATCTTCGGCATTAGCAATTGTAAAAGGAGAAAAAGCGACTGGAGATTATTAAAACTTCTATTTTTTTAAGATAATAAAGCCTCAGATTTCTGGGGCTTTTTTTATTCATTATAAATTATAAAAAAAAAAGATTAAATCATTTTTCAAACTTATTAGTTGTTATGTTTGCATCCCGCTTTTGTTAACTTGATTTATATCAGTTGTTTTGAGCGGAAAAAACAATAAATTTATATTAAATTTTAAATTGTGTAAAGAGTTATGATATTTAATAACGGTAATCTTTATGAGAAAATGAATATAGATGCTGGTTTAGCTGTTTTTGAGCTAGGAAATTATTTTGAGAACGAAGAATGGTTACATTTTTTTTCTAAAAATGATAATTATGGTATCATTTGGTCAGGAACCAAAAAGATAAATCATATTATTAATGGTAAAGAGATGATTATTCCGAAAAACAGTTTTCTTTTTATAGCACCTAATATTCAACAAAAATTTATTAAACAATCGAGTAAATGCGACGCTTGTTACATTGTTTTCAAACGCGAATTTTATTCGAAATCTATAGCAGAAAATCTAAAATTGGAAAATAGTATACTATTTTCTCCAGAACACGTAAATATTGTAGAAAACAATATTTGTTCAGCACCTATTTTTGAATCAAATTATATCCAATACTTTTTTAGAACTTTAAACACAGATTTAGACATTAAATTAGCGCATAATCTATTGGAGAGAATTATTTTGGATGGACAAATGCAAATGTTTGATTCAGGACAACAATTTATTAATGATGATTATGACGTAGAGATTGCATCAAAATTTAAAAAACTGTTGCAACAAAATGTTAATGAGTATAAACAAGTATCTTTCTATATAGATCGTCTTTTTATAACAAAAAGAAGATTAGATAAAGCAACATTAATTATTTTCAAAAAATCAGCAAAAGAAATGATTATTGATGAATTGATGAAAAATGCCAAGATTATGTTGGCTAATTCTAAAATGTCAATAAAAGATATTGCATTGGAACTCAATTTCCTGCAAGAGACCAATTTTGCAGCCTTTTTCAAGAAAAAAACGGGTATTTCTCCGTCTAAATTCAGACAAAACACTCCGAGTTAATTAGTTAGATTTGTCTCTTTTCATCATATTTATGTACTTTTTCATCACATAAGATAAAAAACTCGACATAAATTTGCACTCGCATTTGTAACATAATGCAACTCTAAAGATAACTACTACCTGAATATTTAACAAATTATTTTACAAAAACTTTTAAAAAATTATAAGATGATGAAAAAAGCAGCATTTATTTTAACAATTTTATGTGCATTAGTATCAGGAGTAGCATTTGGTCAAGCTCAAGCAACTTTGAATGTTAAACTTTATCCAATCCAAACAATTGTAATTGGAGGTAACAATACTGTAAACTTAGAATACAAGACTAAAGATAATTACTTAAACGGAGTTACAAGTGACATGAAAGATCACTTAGTAGTTTATAGTACAGGTGGTTTTGCGGTAAAAGTAAAATCTGAGAATGAAGATTTAGTTTATACAAAAGATGCCTTAACAAGTAAGATTGCTGCAAATACAATCAACTTACAAGCGACTTTAGGTACAGGAAATGCGTTAAATGCTTCTACAATGAATAACGTAGTTTTATCTAACGAAAACAAAAACTTAATTTCTAGTAATGTAGGTGGTACAGAGTTGAAATTTAACGTTGCATATAACGGTAAAGGAAACAACGATTACGTAAACAAATACTACAACGTAGAAACACCAAACGTGTACACAACTACAGTGACTTACACGATTGAAGCACAATAATAAAACAAAAATATGAAGTAATGTTGCAAAACATTACTTCTCTTTTGCTTATGAAAATTCTTCGATTTTTAATTCTATTCTTTTCAGTTTCGGTTTTATTTTTTGGACAAAAAGTACAAGCACAATCTGGAATTTCTGTCAGTCCTCCAAGGACTTATTTTAGTTTAAACCCTGGAGAAGATGATCGTAAAAAGATTTTAATAACCAACGTTAGCGATGTTAATACGCTAGAGTTGGCAATTTCGTTTAACGATTGGAAGTATGATGAATTTGGAACAAATATAGTTTCTGATCCTAATACAAGTTCAACAAGTTGTGCCAATTGGATTACCATAATTTCTGGTAATACATTAACACTTCAACCAAAAGAATCTAAAGAAATTGAGGTTTTGATGAATGTTCCCAAGGAAATTTCTGCTGATGATGTACATACAACAATGATGTATATAACGCAAACAAATCCTGTTGCTGGACAAAATAAAAGTGGAGAAAATATCAAAATTTCTATCCGAACTGGTGTCAAAATCTATCAAAGATTAAATATTGGTCGTGATGTAAATGTAGAATTTACCAACTTTGTTTTTGATAAAACTCAAAATAATTTGGTTTTAAATATCGAAAACGCAGGAAATGTTTGGAGCGAAGGAACAATTAAAAACGAAATGATTAACCAAGAAAATGGAAAGCAAATTGCTTTACCAGATTTGGTTTTCTATAGTTTACCAAATGACAAGCGCATTGTTTATATTCCATTACCTAAAGATTTAGAAAAAGGAACGTATATTGCAACTTCTACCTTGAGTTTGGGTGATAATGATCAAATAAAAATTGCTGAATTAAGCTTTTCCAATGATAAATAACAAATACATACAAAATATTTTTGTC
This sequence comes from Algoriella sp., assembly GCF_036647415.1. NCBI lineage: Bacteria > Pseudomonadati > Bacteroidota > Flavobacteriia > Flavobacteriales > Weeksellaceae > Algoriella > Algoriella sp. The sequence goes on along the minus strand of NZ_JAVXKG010000002.1, from coordinate 140,212 downwards.
TCATTTTTTTTGATGACATCTTTGTTTGTATCTGCTCAATTTACTCTTAATTCTCACAACAATGGTTGGGTACAAGTGAATGGAAGCAGTGGAGTTACTGTGAAAAATGTGGTTGTAAATCAATTGCAAATGAACGGTCCGCTTAATATCAAAAACTGGTCAATCGTTGGGCGAGTTGTATCGCCAATTGTTAATTCGGAGAAAAAAGAGTTTCCAGTAGGAAAACTAAAACTACAATTCAACACGTACACAGCAGAACAATATTACGCAGAAAATTATCCAACGATAAATCAAATCGGTGTCATACAAAATACAATTGCGATGAGTTTTACTCCCGTATATTTTATTCGTAATTCGCCTTTGGTTATCAATCCGCCAAGCGGTCGTTTTGGAAGTTTAAAGTTGAATTATGATATTATTATCGAAGCAGGTACATATCTAAATTCGCTAAAATCTTGGAATAATTATCCCATTCGATTAGAATTTTCTTTGCTAAACGAATTTGGAAATGTTATCAGTACAGGTCAATTTTCTATTGATATGCAAATTAGTCCATCCGGAAACTACGATCCTGCACCAACCGTTTCTATCGCTGTTGATGGTTCGGCATCTAATGGAGAATTAATTTTTAAGACCATGCAAGATTATAAAAATGGTGTAAAAAAAGAATATCCAAATGGATTGATTGTAAGCTCGGATACGCCTTACGACATTCAGGTTTCTTCGCTTAGTCAATATTTACAATCAAGTACATCGGGAAATTTAGACCTCAATTCGGTAAAAGTTCAATTAAAAGATTCGGACACAAATAAATTATCTAACACAGTTAGTTTATCTAATTATAATCAATCATTAATTAGTAATTCATCCAAAACTGCTTCAAAGAAATACACTATTATCTACTCTACAACACCTTCTGATAGTAAGATTTTGAACAGTAAACCAGGAAATTACGCTGCAACTTTATTGTACACAATTACGCCTTTGTAACCCAATAATGCAATTTTTTTGTTCACATTTACGAAGCATCTTTTTTGTTCTGCTTTTCACAATTAGCGGACAAAATTTGTATGCGCAAAACTTTGCAAAAGGATTAATTTTTAAGACAACAAATGAAGTAAAAATCGAAGACAATAATGTCTTTACGGTTATTATGCAGTTTGAGAATACAACGAATGATACTATTGATGCACGACTGAAATTGAATCTTCCTATTTCTATTCGTTCTTATTCACAAGACGATTTACGCATCAAGATCAATCCCAATAAAAAAGCATTTATTCCACTTAAATTTTCTGTTAATAAATCTCAAATTGCGGGTCAAGTTCCTTTAGAATTTAATATTATTGATAGAAAAACAAACAAAGAAATTGCAAATTCTGTTTCGAGAATCTTTATAGAATCGAAAAAGAATTTGAAAATTTTTCCTGTTCAATCTAATATTTTTTATAGACAAGAAGGCGATTCTATTCATTATGAATTGAAAGTTGCCAATATGGGAAATCAGTCCGAAAAAGTTTTAATTACCAATGTTTTTCCTGATTTTAAAGGAAATTTTATTTCAGAAAATAAACGAATAGAAATTCAAGCATTTCAAGAACAAACCATTCGTTTTTCTAAATATGTCGACCACGAAATGATGAAAATGGAAACATATCAAGCCAATGTTTCTGCTTTTTATGACAATGGAAATTTTGCTGGAAATGTATTTTTCACCATTCAAAATGCAAGTTCTAATCGTGTTTATGTCGATCCTACAATGTTAAATCAAACATGGATCAACCAATCAACTAATTATGTTAGAATGACGGTTCGTGATGTAGGTTCGCGAAATGAAAATTATAATTTGATGGCACATCAAGAATTTTCGGTTGGTCTTAACGAGTTTTCATATAATATAAATGGAACAAGTTGGCAACATGATCAGGGGTCTGTTTTGACGGATTCTTGGGTAAAATATGAGCGAAAAAATAAAGGAGTTTTACTTGGAACAATTAGTAATAATGATTTCGACATTCCGATTAATGGACGTGGAATAATGTTGTTTAATAATTATAATAAAAATGACAATAGAATTGTAATTGGTACTGCAGAAAAAAACTATAATTTGTTGGATGATTTTAGCGGAGAAAAATTTCGAAATTATCACACAACGTTTGCTAACACACGTTTTTTAGTTAATGGTGATAATGAGTTGGAAACAACTGCGCTTTTTGATCAAAGTTATTCTACAACAAATTTTATTTTGACGAATGGTTATCGTTGGATTTCGAAAAACAAATGGAATCATGCGTTAAAATTTGGTTATGGTTTTTCTAAATTTAAAGAATCCAATGAAATCGAAAATTCGTTGTCGGCTTCTGCTAATATTTCAGGAAAATTCGGGAAATATGATTTCTATAGTTCCAATTATTTTAGTTCTGGTTATTATCCAGGGACGCGTAAAGGTGCATTATACCTTAATCAACGTTTGCAACGCTCGTTCAAAAAAGTTTCAATTTGGACGGCTTTTACAATAACAAATAATAACCCAAAATCGATTGATCCTTATTTAATTAATTATACCAATGCAAATCAATCAAAAGCATTGCGTGCAGAAACTGGAATTTCTTTCAAAGTTGCAAAACAATTTAATGTATCGATTTCGCCAAAATTAAACATAGAACAATCAAGTATTTTAGATATTAATACATTTTCATATACGCCAATTCGTTTCAAATCGGGTTACGTAAATGGATCATTTTCATGGTTATCAAATTCCAGAAGTCATCAATTGGTTTTTAATGCATTGGGTGGTTTTTCAGAATTGAATAATGAAAGTACTCAAGAACCAATTGTTTCGGGACAATTGACTTGGAATTTCAAGAATTTTCAATTAAATACAACCTATCAACGTGGAAGTTTGATGATTGCCGAAATTTATTCTACCAATAATTTAGATCATCAAATAGAACGTTTTAACGCATCGGCAAGTTATCGTCAAAGTTTTTTCAAGAAAAGATTAAATACGGCATTAAGTGGTTATTATAGTATGGACAAAAGTTTCGGGAATACCTTTACTTTTGGCGCTTCTGTAGATTATCAGCCAATGGATAATTTTAGTATAAATGCACAAATAAATCATAGCGAATATAATGCGAGAATGATGTACACCAACCAAACATATTTGCAATTTGGTGTACAGTATAATTTGCCTGCAAACCGTGCTGTAAGTAGTGTGAAAGATGGAACTTTAAACTTACTTGTTTATTATGACTACAATGCAAATGGTGTTTTTGACGATGGAGATAAAGTTGCAGATAGCCGTGTTGCAAAGATTAATGAAACGAGTTTTATCACCGATTTAGAAGGAAAAGTGGTTTATAAAAAAGTGCCTTATGGCGATTATTTGATAAAACTTCCTGGTAAAAAATGGTTTGCACAAGATTATACAATTTCTATTAATAGTAAAAATACAACACTTGCAATTCCAATGCAATTAACAGGTGTTGTACGTGGAAAAATAGAATATGAATTAACGTCAAAATTAGAGTACCAAGTTTCTGCGAATTTATTTGGATTTACTTTAGTTTTTACCAATGAAAATGGACAAGCTTTTACAGTAAAAACCAATGATAGAGGAGAGTATACAGCTTTTTTACCTGTTGGTAATTATACATTTTACATTGTAGAAAGTTCTTTGCCAGAACATGTTTTTGCAAAAACATATCTGAATAAAGTAACCATAGAAAAGGAACAAAATATAGAATTTGAGCCTTTACTTCTGAAAATTAAAGAGCGAAAAGTTAACATAAAACGTTTCGGAAATTAGTCATATTATTTTGTTATTTTGCAGCAAATAAAATCAATATGCCACTTACTTTTTGCCATCCAGCAATTGTACTTCCTCTTAAAAAACTAAAACCAACTTGGTTTTCTATGACAGGCTTGATTATCGGTTCGATGTCGCCAGATTTAGAATACTTTTCTCGAATGGAAATTTTGGCTACACACAGTCATTTATTTTGGGGAGTTTTGTATTTCGATTTACCAATTGCGCTTATTTATTGTTTTGTTTTTCATTTATTTGTCCGAAATATTGTCATCATTCATTTACCTTATTTTTTTCAAGAACGATTTGTTGATTTTCTAAATTTTGATTGGATTAACTATTTCAAAAAACAATGGTTGGTTGTAATAATTTCGATTATAATTGGCGCGTATTCACATCTTTTTTGGGACGCTTTTACACACGAATGGGGTTATTTCGCTAAGTTAATTCCAGCTTTACAAGAAGTTTGGTTTACGAAACCAATAGAAGTAAAAGGGTACAAGTTTTTACAACATTTTAGTACATTTCTTGGAGCAATTTTTATTGCTTTCTGGATATATAAAATGCCAAAACAAACACTACCGATAACAAAGTTTGATTACTCTTTTTGGTTAAAAATTATTTTATTAACAACAATAATCTCAATGTTAAGATTTGTTTTATTTCCAGTAGAAATAGGATTAGGAAACATCATCGTTGTAGTGGGAATGAGCGGATTTCTTAGTTTGGTTGGCTTGGGAATGATAGATAAAAATAAGAAGAAATCGGTGTTAAGCTGAACTTGTTTCAGATTCTTATAAAATATGCGATGTTGAAATAAATTCAACATGACAAAAATATTTCAAACAAAAAAGCAAGCTAGTAAAGCTTGCTTTTTATGTTTGAAGTCTTTAAAAACTCACTTTATCTTTTATATAATTTCCGTTTTGACAATATTGTTTCAATTCATTTTCGATAAAGATTTCAATAGCTTCAGCATCTTGCGCAGGATACAATAAATGTACATTGGCACCAGCATCTAACGTAAAATACAAATGATTTCCCGTTTCCCGACGAAATTCCCACAGTTTCTCTAAAGCAGCAACAGTGTTCGGTTTCATCAAGATAAAAGCAGGATTCGACATCATCATCATCGCATGCAATGTCAATGCTTCGTGTTCTACTAATTCTCCGAAAGCTTTAATATCACCAGATTTTAAGATTGGTAATAACTCTTTTAAGTTGTCATTTGCTTCTATAAAACGACGTTCTGCATACGGATGTCCATTCATTAAGTTGTGACCAACAGTAGAAGAAACAGATTTTTGTCCTTCATGAATCAATAAAATAGTGTCATGAAAAGTTTTGAAAACATCATGAATTTCAGCATCAGCATATTTTGTTCCGAATAAATCTGAACTTCCTTCGATAAAATCATTTTTTCCCCATTCTACTAATCCTTTATAAACCGAACGACACGCACTTCCTGAGCCTAAACGCGCCAAGAAAGATGCTTTTTTTAACGAATTTTCTTCGGATAAATTTGCTCCAAGAATATTTTCTATTTGTACCAAACACAATGCCATTGCCGACATTCCAGATGCTGAAGAAGCAATTCCAGAGCTGTGAGGAAACGAATTGTGTGTGTGAACTTCAAATTTGAATTGATTCAAAAATGGAATATAAGCTGTAATTCTTTCAAAAAAAGTAATGATTTTTGGTGCAAAACTTTCTTTTAATTCACCTTCCAAATAAACCTCAACTTCAAAATTATCGGAAGTTTTTGGTGTAAATTTTAACTCAGTTTCTGTAAAACTATTTGTTAACGTATAGCTGATAGAGCTATTTGTAGGAATTTGATTTTTCTTTTTTCCCCAATATTTTACCAAAGCAATATTAGAAGGACTTTTTGCAGAAACGCTTCCTGATTTTAATTCGAAAGCAGAAGTTGAAAGTGTTGAAATGAATTGTTGTTCCATAAAACAAAAGTAAACTATTTTGTAGAATTCAGCTTTTGAAAACGCTCAAAATGGTAATCAATCGCCTCATTTATTGGTATAAATGTATAATTAAGTAAATTTTTGACTTTAGAATTATCATATTTAACGAATGTTGTTAACGAATAATAATTGGCTTTCGTCATGTATTGTCCACCAAAAACTCGGTTAAAATTCGATAAAATTTTAATTGTTTTTAGTGTTGAATTTGAAATTGATTTAACCGAATAATTTCTTTTTTGGGCAACTAAATTCAAAACATCTTTGTAGGTTTTGTTTTCAGAAATCAATACAAATTTTTGATTATAGGTTTTTTCTTCAGTCAATTTTATTAAGATTTTGATGACGTCGCGTACATCAATAAAACCAGTTCCGCCAGATGGTGCATATTTATTAATGAAAGAATTTTGAGTAAATAATTTTTCACTTTCTCTTTTACCATCAAGTGTTCCGATGATTATACCAGGATTTATTATAATTACTTTTATACCTTCTTGCGAAGCTCGCCAAACCTCCATTTCTGCACGAAATTTAGAGATTGCATAAGAAGAATGCGTCAAACTATTGTTCCAGCCAGAGCGCTCGTCAATCATCTTTGTGGCAGGATTTATATCGTCCATAGATGCGATAGAGCTGATAAAGAAGAATTCTTTTACACCAGAATTTATAGCTTCATTAACTAAAGCTTCTGTTCCTTGAATATTAGTGTTGAAAATTTCTTCTTCATCTCGTTCATCAAACGAAACAAAAGCGGCTGTGTGATAAATGGTTTGGATACCGTTTAATAGTTCTGAAAGCTCTGTTACATCTAACAAATCTCCATCAATCCAATTAATTAATGAATAATTATGCGAAGCATTTTGTGCTGTAAAAAAATCTTCGACAATTTTTGTGTTAGATGTCTTTCGTTTCAAAGCACGAATAGGTTGCTGCTTTTTAGCTAACTCAACTAATAAATGACAACCAACTAAACCTGTTCCTCCTGTAACGAAAATCATACTGAATTAAATATATTTCTTTTTCTTGAACCAAAAATAGATAAAAATAACAATTATTAGCATGATAAGTAAACAAATCGGATAACCTAATTTGTGATTTAGCTCGGGCATATAATCGAAATTCATTCCATAAATACCTGCTAAAAAGGTAAGAGGTAGGAAAAAGGCAGAAAAAACGGTTAAAGTTTGCATAATTTCGTTAGATTTTTGACTATTTAATGATAAATAAACAGTTAGCAAATTGTGTACGTCATCTACAATTTGAGTATGTAGATGTAACATTTTAACATTTTCTTCCATCAAATCTTGCGAAGAACTTGTGCGTTTGTTATCCAAACGGTATTCTTTTAGAGCTTCTAATGTGTAATCTAATATTTTTTTGCAAGCTGTAGCTTCTCGCTTAATTTTATATAAGTTCGGAATTTTAATTTTGCTGTAATCATCTGTAAAAATTAAATGTTCAAGCTCATCAATTTGTTCATCCATTTTATAGGCTGGTTCTTCGTAAGTTTTGATTGTCTCGGAAACAATACGATACAAAATTCCTTTGATACTTACTTTTGAAGGTTCCATATTTTGAATGTATTTTTTTAGGACTAAATCAAATATATCTGTTTCTTTTTGATGAACGGTAATGATGAAATTTGCACCGATGTAAATACTAATTTTATGGCTAAATTCTCTTACTGTATTTTTTAACATTCGATGCTCTTTATCAAAAAAACGAACCAATAGAAATGAAATATTTTCGTCATCTGATTCATATTTTGGTAAATGTCCAGGTTCTAAACTGTCATCAATCGTTAATTTTTGAAAACTGTATTGGGAAGCAATTTCATTCAATTCTTGCTTTGTTGGATTCTGAATATTAATCCATTTGAATTTATCTGTTTCGAAAATAGTATTCATTGGTTATTTTTTTTGCAAAATAACTAAAAATATCTGTATATGAATGCAATATACCTAATTTAGTAAAAAAGTTAATTTTTATGTTAATTTATGTTAATTTTAAATACTTAATGTGTAATAATGTTAATATAATGTTATCATTGCAGCTTAATTACAAAAAACGTAAAGATGAGAAAAAGACTTACATCTCTGAGTTTTGTAGCTTTATTTTCGTTAGGTGCAATTGCTTTTGCACAAACGACAGGTAAAGTGAGTGATGCTAATGGTTTTCCAGAAGCTGATGCAGAAGTACAGATTAAAGGAAGCGATGTTGTTGTTTACACTGATGAAGAAGGTAACTTTAATATTGATGCGAAAATAGGAGATACCCTAGTCATAAATGGGAAAGAATTTGTAGTAACGAGTAATACTTTAGGTAATTTAAAATTAGTTGATTCTGCAAATATCGATTTGGAAGAAACTGTAATTACTGTAGCGTATGGCTCACAAAAAAAAGAAACTGTAGTAGGATCTAACGAAGTAATCAAAGCAGAAGCTTTTGAAGACAGACCTTTATCTAATGTTGTGAAGGCTTTGGATGGTGCTTCACCAGGAGTTTTAGTATCTACAGGATCAGGACAGCCAGGTAGTGGGATAAATGTACAAATTAGAGGTATATCTTCTTATAACTTATCAAACTCACCTTTATATATTGTTGATGGATCTATTTATACAGGAGAAATTTCTGATTTAAATCCTAGTGATATTGCCTCTTTAAATATTTTAAAAGATGCAGCATCAACTTCTTTATATGGTTCTTCTGCTGCAAATGGTGTTGTAATGATTACAACTAAAAAAGGATCTAAAATAAAAAGATCTGCGTTTAACTTTACGGCAAATACAGGTGTTGTTACACGTAGTATTGGTCAGTATGATCGTATTGGTGCAGATGATTATTATGTAGCAGCTTGGGAAGCTTTACGTAATGGACGAATGGTGACTACACCTTCAGGAGGATTGGAAGGAGCTAATGCATATGCTTCGGCTAATTTAATTACAGGAGTTTTACAAAATAATATTTATAATGTAGCAAATAATCAAGTTGTTATTGATGGGAAATTAAATTCAACTGCTAAGAAATTATATGATGATTTTAATTGGGATGATTATTTAAATAGAGTAGGAAGCACACAGAGTTATAATTTAAATTTTAGTGACGCGACTGATCTTTCTACAATATATGCTTCTTTTGGATATAGTAAAGAAGAAGGATATGTTATAAAATCTGATTTTGAAAGATATACAGCACGTGTATCAGGAGATAGCCAAGTAACAGATTGGTTAAAGTTGGGTGTTAATATGAATGGAACTTTAACAAAATCTAACCAAGCAGAAGATGGTGGAGGTTCGTCTTACATTAATCCATTCTATTTCAGCCGTGCTATGGGACCAATTTATTCACCATTTTTATACGATGCAAATGGGCAACGTGTATATGATGAATTAGGAAACCCTGTTTACGATGGTGTTAATACAAGAGGTCGTGGTACTTCTGCAAGTGGAGGTCGTAATGTGTTAGAAGAAACTTTGTTAAATAATCAAATTCAAAATACAAATGCAATTAATACGCGTGGATTTGCTGAGTTTAAATTAGCAAAAGGATTAACTTTTACAACAAATTTAAGTTATGATGTAAGAAACTATGCTTTCAAATCTTACCGTAATAAATATATTGGAGATGCTGCAGGAGAAGGATCTTTATCTCAAACAGACCGTAAGACTCAATCGATGACTTTCAATCAATTATTAAATTATACGAAATCATTCGGTCAGCATAATTTTGATGTATTAGCAGGACATGAATCATTTGAGCGTCAAATCGATTATTCATACCGTTATAAAACAGTTGAAGTTATTGAAGGAATTTATCACTTCAACAATTTCTTGAAAAATAGAAGTAATACAAGTTATAATTTGCCATTAACAAAAGAATCATACTTTGCTCGTTTAAACTATGATTTTGCTGGTAAATATATTGTTTCTGGATCTATACGTCAAGATAAGTCATCTCGTTTTGCAGAAGGATATAACGAAGGTATTTTCTGGTCAACAGGTATAGGTTGGAATATTAATAAAGAAAATTTCCTAAAAGATTCTCAGGTTATTAATTTATTAAAATTAAGAGGGTCTTATGGTGAAGTTGGAAATGATGGAGGAATTGATGAAAACCCAGGTTATTTTGCAGATTTAACATTATATAACTTAGGGGATTATTTTAATGCAGAAGAGCCAGGTGTTTACTTAAGTCAAACTGGTAATAAGCGATTAACTTGGGAAACAAATGTACAATTAGACGCTGCTTTAGAATTCGGATTATTTAAAAATCGAATTACTGGATCTGTGGAATTCTTTCGTAGAGAAACAGAGAATATGATTTTTCCAAATCCTCAACCAGGTTCTGCAGGGGAGCCAGGTAATCAGATATTTACGAATATCGGAACAATGAGAAATACTGGATGGGAGTTAGGTTTAAATTTCGGAATTGTACGCTCAGAAGATTTTACATGGAATTTAGGTGTTACAGCAACAACATTCAAAAATGAAATAGTTGAAATGCCAAAAGGTCAAGAGGCAATTATTAATGGAACAAAACGTCTAGCAAAAGGACATTCATTATATGATTTCTGGTTAAGAGAATGGTATGGTGTAGACCCAACAGATGGAGCTCCATTATTCGTTCAAGACCCTACAAAGGCTGACACATCTGCAACACGTGTTATTGATGGTAAAAAATATACGACAAACCACAATAATGCAAATTTTGGTTATGTTGGTAGTTCTCTTCCAGATGTTTATGGGTCTGTTACGAATGAGTTTAAATACAAGAATTTATCTTTAAGTACTTTATTTACATATCAAATTGGAGGAAAAGTATATGATAGTAACTATGCTCTTTTAATGACAAGCTACCCTCAAGGACAAGCTTTACATAAAGATATATTAAACGCTTGGAAGAATCCAGGGGATATAACGGATGTTCCTATTTTGAGTTCTCAAAATTATACAGCAGCAGCAGCACAATCTTCAAGATGGTTAGAGGATGCAGATTATTTTATGTTGAAAAACGCAACATTAGGATATACGTTTGATAAAACTAGTATTCAAAATTTAGGATTATCAAATTTAAAACTTTTTATCAGTGGAGAGAACTTATTTGCTGTTACAGCAAAAAAAGGATTAGAGCCTGTACAGTCGTTTAATGGAACTACAACTTATCGTTATACACCATCAAGAACTGTTAGTTTTGGTATTAATTTATCATTTTAATAAAAAAAAACATGAAAAAAATAAAAATATTAGTTGGGGCTTTATTAATTGGATCAACAATGATGATGTCGTCTTGTAGTGATGATTTTTTAGATACTAAACCATCAAGTTCTGTAGATGAATCTTTGGTATTATCTACTGCAGATGGGTTATTAGCAGCAGTTAATGGTATGCATAGAAATATGTATGTTCGTCAAAATTCATCTCAAGGTCAAAATGGATATACTTCTCAAATGATTATTTCAGATGTAATGGCAGAAGATGTTGTATTTCCAACTGCAGGTAACAACTGGTTTGTAAGTCAGTTAAGATGGTTAGATGCAGCAAACGTAAATTCTGGTTCAGTAGCTTATGCTTGGGATTTTTGGTATTCTATGATCAAAAACTCAAACAAAATTATTGTAAAAGGAGCTAATGCAACAGGAGAGCAAAATACAAAAGAAAGAGCTTTTGGAGAAGCTTATGCATATAAAGCTTTTGGTTATTTTCAATTGGTGCAATTATATAGCAAGCGTTATGTAAAAGGAGGAGATAATTCTAGTGTAGGTATTATTATAAGAGATGATTCAGAAGATAATTCGCCAAAAGAAAGAGCAACTGTAGAAGAAGTTTATCAAGAAATCTGGAGAAATTTAGAAAAAGCTGAAGAATTATTGAAAAATAAAAAAACAATGAATAATTCACATTTTTCTATTAGTAATGTATATGGTTTGAAAGCCAGAATTGCATTGGTACAACAAGACTATGTGAACGCTGTTAAGTATGCTAGTTTAGCAAAAGTAGGTCATCCTTTGATGGAAGAAAGAATATACCAAGAAGGCTTTAATAAATATGATAATGATGAGTGGATGTGGGGAATTACAATTGTAGATGACCAAACAGACTACTTTGGTAATTTTATGGGATACATGTCTCGTAATTATAACTCGACTAATATTCGTCAAAGTCCAAAAGCATTTAACTCTGCATTATATAAAAAATTAGCAGATACAGATGTTCGTAAAAAATTAGTTGATCCAACAGGAAAACATGAAAGTTTAGGATTACCTTCTAACTTTGCTAAATTTCCATATACATCTCAAAAATTCTTATCTGTTTCAGCAGGAGATAGTAGAGGTGATGTTGTATTTATGAGAGCTTCTGAAATGTTTTTAATAGAAGCAGAAGCTAAATATTTCTTAGGAGATGAAGCCGGTTCTAAAGCTATATTATCAGAATTAGCAAAGAAGCGTGATAGTAAATTTGTAGGATTTACAAACTCAGGAGCAGCATACTTAGAAGATATTTATGTACAGCGTCGTGCTGAATTATGGGGAGAAGGTTTCCGTTGGTTTGATTTAAAACGTCAAGGAAGAAAATTAGACCGTACAGGAGCAAACCATAGTTCAACTGTAACAAATGGAGTAATGACAGTAGAGTCAACTGATAGTAGATGGCAATGGTTAATTCCTCAATCAGAAATTAATGCTAACCCATTGTGTAAGCAAAATCCATCATAACATTTTAATATAATTAATCCTCATATAATTATATATTTCGCGAGGTTCTCCAATCAGAGAACCTCGCTTTTTTATATCTAAAAATCTCTATCAAATATCAATCTAAAAATCATAACTTTGCAACTCGTAAAATTTGATTAAAAATATATTATAATACTATGAATCCATTAATTGAAGAATTGACTTGGAGAGGGCTAGTTCACAACATTATGCCAGGAACAGAAGAACAACTTACAAAAGAAATGACTTCTGGTTATGTAGGTTTCGATCCAACTGCAGATTCTCTTCACGTAGGTAGTTTGGTGCCGATTTTTTTGTTAGTTCATTTACAACGTCATGGTCACCGTCCTATCGCTTTAGTTGGTGGTGCAACAGGTTTTATTGGTGATCCAACAGGAAAAGCTGCTGAAAGAAGTTTGTTAGATGAAGAAACTTTAAATAAATATGTTGCTGGAATTAAAGGACAATTAGCTCGTTTCTTAGATTTTGACTCAAATAATGGAAACTCGGCTGTTTTAGTCAATAATTATGATTGGATGAAAAACTTTTCATTCATCGATTTTGCGCGTAACGTAGGAAAACACATTACCGTAAATTATATGATGTCGAAAGACTCAGTAAAAAGCCGTTTATCATCAGAATCTAACGTTGGTATGTCTTTTACAGAATTTACTTACCAATTAATTCAAGGATACGATTTCTTACATTTATACCAAGAATACGGAGCAAAATTGCAAATGGGTGGTTCTGATCAATGGGGAAATATCACAACAGGAACAGAATTAATTCGCCGTATTGGTGGTGGAGAAGGTTTTGCTTTCACATGTCCATTAACAACAAAAGCTGATGGTACAAAATTCGGAAAATCTGAAGGTGGAGAAAATATTTGGTTAGATAAAAAGAGAACATCTCCTTACAAATTCTACCAATTTTGGTTAAATCAAGCAGATTCTGACGCAGAACGTTACATCAGAATTTATACTTTCTTAGAAAAAGATGCAATTGATGATTTGATTGAGCGTCACCGTCAAGAACCACATTTACGTGAATTACAACGCAAATTAGCAACCGAAATTACAATTTTAGTACACGGTGTTGATGAATTGCATAAAGCAGAAAAAGCATCTCAAGTATTATTCGGAAAATCGACTTCAGAAGATTTAAAAGAATTAGATGGAGATACATTTTTATCAGTTTTTGAAGGTGTTCCACAAGCTACAGTATCAAAAGCAGATGTTGAAGCAGGTTTAGATATTGTTACAATTTTAGCAGAAAAAACAGGTTTCTTGAAATCAAATTCAGAAGCACGTCGCGAATTGACAGCAAACTCAATCTCAATAAACAAAGAAAAAGTAAGCGAAGAATTTGTTTTAACAACAGAAAATTTAATCGCTGATAAATACGTTTTATTACAAAAAGGAAAAAAGAATTATTTCATCTTAATTGTTGAATAATTTTTTATCACAAAAATAGTCAAACCAAAAAAGCAAGCTTCATCAGCTTGCTTTTTGTTTTGAAAACTATTTTTTTATTTCAATTCAGTCAAATAATTTTTGATCGAATCCGAAATATTTCCTTCTGATTTCTCTAAAACACGTAAAAAAGCACTTCCTATAATTGCTCCATTTGCAAAACTCCACGCTTTTTGTACATCCTCTTTTGTCGAAATTCCAAAACCAATTTGATGAGGTTTTGTTAATCCCAAACTTTTTACTTTAGCTAAAAAATCTTCGTTATAATTTGATTGCGCAGCGCCAGTCGTTGCAGAACTTGACACGATGTAAACAAATCCTGAAGTCGCATCATTTATTTCTTTGATACGTTTTTCTGAAGTTAATGGCGTAATCAAAAATGTAACTTTTTGATCATATTTCTCAAATAAATCTTTGTGCTGAGCCAAATAAATTTCATAAGGCATATCAGGTAAAATTAATCCCGAAACACCAGTTTCTTGGCAATTTTGCAAGAATTTTTCTAAACCAAAAGTCATGACTTGGTTGTAATATCCCATCAAAACAATTGGAGCAGAAATTTCGTTTTGTACAGATTTTAATTGTTCAAACAAAATATCCAATGTCATTCCGTTTGCTAATGCTTTTTCGCTTGTAGCCTGTATTGTTGGACCATCAGCCAAAGGATCAGAGTACGGAATTCCAACTTCTATAATGTCAACATTATTTTTGTCTAATTCTCTTAAAATAACAGGGGTATCCGATAAATTCGGATACCCAGCTGTTGTGTATATTGTGATGAGATTATTACTTTTTTGTCCGAATAATTGCTCTAATTTGTTCATTTTATTTTGCTTCTTTTAGTAAGATTGTATAAACAGGAAAGTGATCCGAATAACCATTTGCACGGTAAGTATCGCCGCTCCACATACGGTTTGGAGATCCTTTGTATGCACCTTCCGTTGCTTTTAAATAATCTTTATTGTATACTTCTGTTTTATAAATTTTGTAAGTCGAATAATCTTTTTTATCAGTTGTTAAAGAAGCTGTTGAAATAAATTGGTCAAATAAATTCCATGCATCACGATAAGATAACGAACCAACTCCTTTTTTGAACAAAGGTAACATAGGATCATAATATCCACCTGCTTTTACTGAAGAAAATTCGCCTGCAGGATCAAATGTATTCTTGATACTTGGAGAAATAGGATCGTCATTAAAATCACCCATTGCAATTACTTTAGCATTTGGATTCTTCGATTTTAATTCGTCAAAAATTCCTTTCATTACTTTTGCAGCTTCCATACGAGAAGGCATAGAAACTTTTTCTCCACCACTACGAGATGGCCAGTGATTCACTAAAAATGTAATTTCTTCACCATCTAATAATCCTGTAACTTGCAAAATATCACGTGTATATTTTCTGCTTCCATCAGCATCATAAATATAGATTGGATGAGGTTTTGTGTCTAAAACTGTAAAACGAGATTTTTGATACAATAAACCTGTATCTACACCACGCGCATCAAATGAATTAAAATGTACGACACCGTAATCGTATTTTTTTAAAGCTTTACTGTTTGCAATATCAGTCATAATAGCTTTACTTTCTATTTCGCATAAACCAACAATAACTGGAGCAGAACCTGTTACGTCAGCTCCTAATTCGCTAATTACTTTTGAAATATTATTTATTTTCTGAAAATATTTTTCAGTATTCCATTTCTTATTTCCGTTTGGTAAAAACTCATCTTGAAGAATTAATGGACGAATAATTTTTTTACCATTAATGTTTTCATAAGTATAAGCTTGTTTAAATTCTTCGGTTTGGTACTTCGAAATATCAGATTCTGCAATTTGAATGTGATAATTTGGGTCATTGTACTTCAAAGTTCCATCAATATATCCGACTGATTTTATGGTGTCAAAAATATTTTCAACATTGTAAAAACCAACAGTAGCACTGGTGTATTTCGTCTGAGCCTTAACCGTTAATGTTAATATCAGATTAAAAATTATTAAAAAAGTTAAAGATTTATTAAAATTAAACATATGTTCTTAATTATGAATTTACTAAATTTGTTATCCTAATTTTTAAAGATAGCTAATTTATAAATAAAAATTCTTTTGAATGAATAAATTATTATTAAGTATTTCACTCTTTGCTGCAACCGTTGCTATGGCACAAACGCAGACGAAGGTAACTGGAGTAGCAAAAAATGCTGCAACAGGTGAAGAGGTTTATAACCTCACTGTACGCTTGGGCGGAGTTGTAGTAAACGATGCAGCGATTACCGATCGTATAGGTTATTTTCAATTTGTAGATATTCCTGACGGGGTATACAAATTGCAAATTTATGGTGTGGGATATGATCCTTATGAAAAAGAGATCACAATAATTGGGCAGAAAGTGCTTGATTTAGGTGATATAAAATTAACTTTTAATCCAAATACAGCAGAAGTAGGTATTATTACATTGACTGATGACGAATTATCAGATGACGAAAGTACGACAGCTTCAAATTCAGGACTTTTACAATCTTCACGCGATGTTTTTGCTCGCGTATCAGCATACGAATTAGGTTCGTATTGGTTTAAACCAAGAGGTTTAGACAATAAATATAACGATGTAATGTTCAATGGAGTTCGAATGAACAAAATGGACAACGGACGTGCAACTTTTAACAACTGGGGAGGTCTAAATGATGTAACTCGTCGACCAGACGAATTAACATATGGTATAGAACCTTCTAGTTATGCTTTTGGAGATTTAGGTGGTGTTACAAATTTTGACACGCGTCCTTCTACAATGCGCAAAGGTGTTAGTTTAGCTTATTCTAGTACAAACAGATCTTACAGAAATCGTGTGATGGCAACATATAACACAGGACTGATGGATAATGGTTGGGCATTTATGGTTTCTGGAAGTAGACGTTGGGCAGAAGAAGGTATTATAGAAGGTACTTCTTACGACGCTTATGCATACTATCTAGGAATTGAGAAAAAATTTAACGAGCATCATACCTTAAACTTTACAAGTTTTGGAGCGCCAACTCGTAGAACAACTGGATCTCCAAATACACAGGAAGTAGTATATATGAAAGGGATTTATTACAATTCATATTGGGGATGGCAAGATGGTGAAAAACGTAATGAGCGAATCAAAAAAACGTTTGAACCTATAAATATGCTAACACACCATTGGAATATTAATAATAAATCAAAATTAACAACAACTGTATCTTATCAATTTGGTAAAGAAAGCGGTTCACGTTTAGATTGGTTTAATGCAAATAATCCTTCGCCAACATATTATGGTAATATGCCAAGTTATTATCTTTTTGATAGAGATAATATCAATGGAACACCAACAGCTTTTCAACAAGCAAATCATGATAGAGTACTTGGACAATGGCAAAATGGAGAAATTTCTCAATTAAATTGGAACAGTTTATATCAAGCAAATAGAAATATTGCATCAGGTAGAGCTGCTTATTGGTTAACAGCAGATGTTAATGAGGATAAAACAGCATCAGCTTATACTAATTTTCAGACAGAATTAGCTCCAAATATTGATTTAACAATTGCAGCATCTTATCAAAACACTAAATCTAAACTGTATCGCGAAATACAAGATTTATTAGGTGCAGATTATGTATGGAATACAGATGATTTTAATACTCTTGTAGATAACGGAACTTCACGATATTATCGTTATAATATGTTAGATACACGTGATGAGTCAGAACGTGATAAAATTAGAAAAGGTGAAAAGCAAGAGTATTATTACGAAATAAATCGTGATTATGCTGATTTGTATGCACAAACTAAAGTAAAATCTAAATATTTAGATGTTACAATAGGAATGAAAGCTGCGTTAACGAAATTTTATCGCGATGGAAAATTCCAAAACGAAATGTATAAAGATAATTCTTACGGGAAAAGTAAAACGTACGACTTCTTAGACTTTGGTGTAAAATCTAACTTCTTATTAAAATTAGATGGACGTAATTTTGTACAAGCAAATGTAATGTATCAAACAGAAGCACCAACTTCTGATGAAATTTTTCCAAATGCGCGTATGAATGATGTAACTGTAGATGGAGTAGAAAGTGCTAAGATTTTCTCGAGTGATTTATCTTATATATTAAGAGCGCCACGTATCAAAGCAAGAGCTACGGCTTTTTATACAAGAACAAAAGACGAGATAGAGAAATCTTTTGGTTATATTGATGGAACAAATGATGAAAGTAGATTGTTTGTGTCTGAAGTAATAACAGGTGTTGGTAAAGAATATCTAGGAACAGAATTAGCGATAGAAGCACAAGTTTTACCTGTATTAACGGTATCAGCTGTAGCATCTATTGGTCAATATGTTTACAAAGACAATCCAAGTTATAATTTATATTCTGATGAGTTTGGTGTACAAGGTATTCCTTTTAAAAATTTTGGAACTGCATATGTTAAAGACTACAAAGTAGCATCAGGACCACAATCTGGTTTTTCATTAAGTGCAGAATACCGCGATCCTAAATTTTGGTGGGTAGGTGTTTCTGGAAATTATTTGATGAATAATTATGCTGATATAGCTCCATATCGAAGAACAGGTGGGTTTATTACAGATAAAGGATCAATTATTCCTGGTGTAACAGAAGAAGGTTTAAAACAAGTTCTGAAACAAGAAAAGTTTAGTGATGAGTTTATGTTGAATCTTAATATGGGAAAAACATTTCGTATTGGTAAATATTCAGCAGGAATTTCAGGAACTGTAAATAATATTTTAAATAACAAAGATTACGTAACAGGAGGTTTTGAACAGATGCGTATTGGTAATTATAACAATGCAAGGGATAAAAACTATCAACGTATGTTTGGGCCTAAAATGTTCTACGGGATGGGAACAACTTATTTTGCAAACCTTTACTTTAGATTCTAAATTATTAACTAAGAACAACAATTAAAATGAATACAATATCTAAAATTTCAGTTGCAGTTACATTAAGCTTAGGTCTTTTTGTAGCACAATCGTGTGTACATGATGATGATTATGCTACACCTCCAATCGAATGTAATTTACCAGTAGCAAATATTACATTACCAGAATTAATGCAAAGAGTTAACGCTAACCAATTAAATGTAGATAGCAATAAAGCAATTCTTGATGATTTAATTTTAGAAGCTTACGTGATTTCTAGTGATGAAACAGGGAATATTTACAAAACAATTTCTATTCAAGACAACCCAACAAATCCAACAGTAGGAACTCAGATAGAAATTAATGCGGGTAATTTATACAATGATTATCCACTAGGATCTAAAATTCAAATTCGTCTTAAAGGTTTAAAAGCACGTTTAGATGAAAGAGCAGGAATCATAAAAATAGGTTCTGTAGATCCTGGTTTTGATATTGGTCGTATTCCTCTTACAGAATATAAAAAATATATATTCAAAACATGTGAACCAGTACAAGAAATAAAACCGAAAGAGTTTAATAGCTTGGCAGAAGCTATGAAAAATGAGAATATCAATACATTAGTAAAAATAAATAATGTACAATTTTTACAACCAGAAATAGATAAAACTTACGGAACAGCAAGTAAAATAGAAAGCAGAGAGTTAGTAGATAAAACTGGTTCTTTAAAGGGTGTTGTTGTAAGAAATTCAAACTTCGCAGATTGGAAAGATGAAGCATTACCAACAGGTAGTGGTTCTATAACTGTTGTAGTCTCTAAATACGGATCTATATGGCAAGTTTACATTCGCGATACAAAAGATGTGAAATTTGATCAATCACGTTTTGATGTAGGTGGCGGAACAAATCCTGGTGGAGGTAACACAACCGAAGCAGCAAACTTATTGTTTAAAGGGGCAGATTTTAATAACTGGACTGATTTTACAAGTTCACTTAATACATTTGGAATTACTACTGGTTTAGGAGTACAAGGAATAGGAAATGGTAGAGATGGATCAAATTCTTTCCATCTAAACGGTACAACAGGTACAACAAATCCTTTTGTATTTACCGTAAAAGCAGGTACTCTTACAATACCAGCAAATCCTAAGAAGATTACGATGTGGGTAAAAGGATCTGCAGCAAAATCATTATCATTTAACGTTGAAACGACAAGTGGACGTACCTTCTTTAATTTAGGAGTTTTTGGAACAGAAAATGTAACGTTAACTTCTCAATCAAATAATCAATATTCAGGTGCTGTAAATACGAACGGAGAATGGAGAATGATTACGCTTAATATTGAAGGAATGACATTAAATAGTACAGGAGATTTGTTTGCACTAAAAGCAGGGTCAGGAACAACGTATGATTTAATCATAGATAATATCAAAATAGATTAATATTTTTAGATTCTAAAATCTATATTTATACAAAAGGCGAGCATATTGTTCGCCTTTTTTTGTACTATAATGTTAAGGATATTGATAATTAGGCAATATTTTTAACCATTTTTAGTATAAAAATTCAATAAAAAATCATTTTAAATTTAACTTATACCAATATTGTGTTTGTGTTATTTGAAAATAATTGATATGAAATAGCATTTTTATTTATTAATAAAAGTTAAAAAATACCTTTATCGATATTTAATAAACTGCTTTATTTAAAAAAGCGATAAAAAAAAGTTTAATTGTCTTATTTTGATAAATAATTAAATATATATCATTTTTCTTTTTTCACTAAAAAAAAAGTGTGAGTTTTGTTTCCCTATTTTTAAAAATAAGATTATGAGGAGAAGAATCACATCTTTGAGTTTATTTGCTTTCCTAGGTTTAGGAACATTAGCATTTGCTCAAGTAACGGGTGTTGTAAATGATGCAGATAATTTCCCAGAAGCTGATGTTGAGGTTACTGTAAAAGGTACGAACAAAGTTGTTTATACAGACGCGGATGGTAAATTTGATATTGATGCTAAAATTGGTGATATTTTAGTAGTTAATGGCAAAGAGTTTAATGTAACAAGTAATACTTTAGGTGCATTAAAATATACAGCGAAAGAAAGTTCTACAGTAGATTTAAGTGAAGTAATTGTGAAAAGTATTTTCAACGCTCCATCTAAATCGGGTGTAACAACGATAAAAGCAAAAGATCTAGAAGCGATGAATCCTTCTGTATCTATCGATCAAATGATTGGTGGTAAAGTAGCAGGTTTATCATCTCAAGCAATGAGTGGAGCGCCAGGTGCAACAGCTAATGTATCTATTCGTGGAGCAATTGGATTAAACGGTGGTGTAAAATCTCCATTATATGTTGTAGATGGTACATATATGTCGGCTGCAGATGTAATTGCAATTAATCCAGCTGATATTGAGGAAGTAAAAGTATTGAAAGATGCTTCTCAATTAGCAATCTTTGGTTCTCGTGGAGCGAATGGTGTTATCATCATGAAAACAAAATCTGCGAAGAAAGGTGAAGCAACAGTTTCTTATTCATCTCGAATCGGGGTTAATCAAATGGTTGATTTGCCAAACATCAATTTGATGAATGCAAATCAATTATTAAACTACCAAAACGGATTAAGTACGATTACAGGTGATAATGGTAAGTTATTAGAGCTAGGACAAGCGCGTACGTCAGAAGAAATTGCAAGATTATCTAAGAATAATCACAAATGGTCTGACGATTTATATAAAAATGGTCTTACAACTTCACATTTTGTATCTATTGCAAAGAATGATGGGGAGTCTGCAAGTAATTTTTCTATCGGATACGATAAAAATGAAGGAGCTGTAAAATTCTACGAAGGTTTAGAGAGAATTACGGCAAGTTTAAACATTACAAACAAAGTAAAAGACTGGTTAAGATATGGTGTTAATATTAACGGGTCTTACGCAACGTTAGATGCGCCTCGTGACCGTGTTAATGCACAATCACCATTTTACAATACATTATTAAATCGTCCATACGAAACTTTTTACGAAAAAGATTCTAACGGAAATAATGTGTTAGATGCACAAGGAAATCCAATTTACAATTCTAATGCAAACTACATGGGATATCCTGTTGCAGACGAAATGGAGAAAACGGATGCACAAACAAGATATTTACGTATTTATGGAACAGGTTTTGTAGAAGCTGATTTATGGAAAAATGTATCAGCTCGTACAACTTTAGGTGCAACTTATAACCGTACACAATACGAAAACTTCTTGAAACCATCTGCTGTATTATCTCAATTGTTAGGAGAAGGAGGTTCTAAAACAGATAAAAGTTCAGATCGTTTTGACTACAACTGGAGAAATGAGGTTTCTTACGAAAACAGTTTTGGTAAACACCATTTACGTGTAACAGCAGCATCAGAATATATCAATCAAAGTTTATATTCTTTGGCTTTATACGGACAAGGTTTTCCTAACGATTATTTACAAACACAAGGTTTAGCTACAATTATAGATCAAGATTCTAATACATCAAGATGGCGAGTAACGAAATTTGGTTATTTAGGAGCTGCATCTTATGATTTTGCAAATAAATATTTTGTTGACGCTTATATTCGTCGCGATGGTACTTCATTAGGAGGTGTTAATAATAAATATGGTAATTTTTGGGGAGTTTCTTTGGGTTGGAATATCGCAAAAGAAGGATTTTTAAGAGATTCTAAAGCAGTTAGTAATTTAACACTTAAAGCATCTTACGGAGAAGTAGGTGATGATTCTGGTTTGGCTCGTTATGCGAATCTAAATTTGATGAATATTTTAGGAACTTACAATGGTAATCCATCAAGTTTTCCTACAAGTAATTTAGCTGATATTAATGCAACTTGGGAAACAAACAAAAAATTAAACTTAGGTCTTGATTTTGGTTTCTTCGGTAATCGTTTAACAGGTTCTGCTGCATATTTCCGTGATCTTAGGTCTGATTTCTTATTTAATAAACAATTATCTACAGAAGCAGGAGGTTACGAAACAACTATTAATGCAGGAGAAATAAGAACACAAGGAGTTGAGTTAGAATTAAATTATGATGTAATTCGTTCTAAAAACTTTGAGTTATCTGTTTATGGTAATGTAACAAGTTTAGGTTATAAAGTAAATAAAT
Source organism: Algoriella sp. (assembly GCF_036647415.1). Lineage (NCBI taxonomy): Bacteria > Pseudomonadati > Bacteroidota > Flavobacteriia > Flavobacteriales > Weeksellaceae > Algoriella > Algoriella sp. Next base: position 117,210 of record NZ_JAVXKG010000002.1, on the reverse strand, counting down.
TGGCAGATAATCAAAGTGATTTACTTGTTTCAAGTTCTTACGAAAGTATGATACATGTTGCAGGTGGTAAACCTTACCAATTTTACTTAGTTCGTTATGCTGGTGTAGATGCAAGCACAGGTAAAGATTTGTATTTAGACAAAAATGGAGATGTAACAGATACTTATAATGGTGGTGATGCAGTAGCAACAAACAAAACACCATTACCAACGTTGATGGGAGGATTTGGATTAAATACTAAAATCTACGGATTTGATATTAGTGCAGACTTTACATATTCTTCAGGAGGTTATATGTACAACAATACGTATGCTTACTTAACAGATCCAACATCTTTAGATAATAAGGTTGTAGAAGCTGGTAATTACTGGAAAGCAAGTGGAGATAATGCACAATTTTCTGCACCAAACTTAACAGGTCCAGAATATTCGACTAAATACTTAGAGAGTTCAGATTATATCGCTTTCCGTAGTTTATCAGTAGGATACAACTTTACTAATTTGGTAAAAGGAACGGTTATCAAAAACTTAAGAATGTTTGCCCAAATACAAAACTTAGCATTATGGACAAATTACCACGGTAATCCAATCGCTGGTACAGGAACAAGTGAAAGTAGTACGACAGAATCTAAAGGATATGTGTCTAACTCATTTACAGCGTTCTCTTATCCGTTAGTTCGTTCTTATTCAATAGGATTTAATGTATCATTCTAAAAATTAAAAAAATGAAAAAAAATATATTAGTATTATCATTATTAGCATGTGCATTAAGCTTTACATCTTGTAGTGATGATGATATCAACCAAAAACCATACGATGCTATTGAAGTTGCAGATTACTATAAAACAGAATCTGATTTTACAAATGCATTAAACGGTGTTTACAAAGGATTTGCACAAGCAGGATATTATGCAGGTTTAAGCAGTGCAAGTGATATTATTTCAGTAGGAGATATTATGGCTGATAACTTGATTTTAGATCCTAATGGACGTAAATCTGGTCAAAGAGCACATACATGGACGTATAACTCTAATGCAGTACCAACAGATATTTATTCTACATCATACAATATTATTTCTAGAGCAAATATCATTTTAGCTAATATTGATAATTTGGTTGATGGAGATTTTAAAAATAATGTAATTGCACAAGCAAAAGCAGTTCGTGCATTAGCGCATTTTGAAGTAGCACGTACGTATGCGCAAATTCCAACTCAAGCTGCAGATGCTGCAACTACAGTAGGTATTGCTTATATAGATAAGTACGATGTTGAAGCTTTACCAAAACGTGATGCAACAATTGGAGAATCTTATGCCAAAATTATTACTGATTTAGAAGCAGCAATCCCTTACTTAGATTCAGATATAACTATTAATCGTCCCAAACATATTATGAATAAATATGCAGCGCAAGCTTTACTAGGTAAAGTATATTTATACAAAGGAGATTATGCAAAATCTATTGAATTTTCTAAACCTGCTGTAGATGTAGTTGATCCAGCAGAACAATTTGAATTAGCAGGTCTATGGACTTCTAAAAATAGTCAAGGTGTATTGTTCGAGATTCCATTCATTAATTCAAGTGATATTACAATCGGAACAAATTTTAGCCAAGGTGCTACAAATAGTAACATTGTGATTGAATATGCTGTAGATAAAGATTTTTATGCTTTATATAATCAAACTACAGAATCTGAGCGTATCAATGCATATTTCAAAATTTTTAATCCAGTTAATCATGATAATCAAGAAGTAATTGCTGTTAATAAATATATTACAGGTGCTGTAAAATTAGGATTAAACAATGGTCGTTATTTACGTGTAGAAGAAGCAATACTTAATTTAGCAGAAGCTCAATATTTATCTGGCGACACAGGAAGTGCATTAACTACATTAAATAAATTACGCGATGTACGTTATTCTACTTATGCTGGAGGAGAAACAGGAGCAGCTATTTTTGATGCAATTCAATTAGAGCGTCGTAAAGAATTAGCTTTCGAAAACGGAGATCGTTGGTTTACACTAAAACGTTTACAAGGAGTTAACGGAATTTCTTCTGTTTACACAAGCGGTATTCAACGTAGTGGTAACGGTTATTTAGCAAACGGAACAGGTTCTGCATCGTCATCTCAAACTTTAAAAGCGAGAGATCACAAATGGCAATTACCAATTCCACAAACAGTGTTAAATCTTAACAAGAATATGACACAAACACCAGGATATTAGCCCTAGTCTTATAGTTAAAGAGTATAAAGCTCCTCATGTTTATGAGGAGCTTTATTATTTTATAATGTTAATTTATCTTTATTCAATAATAGATAAAAGTATTTTATTGAATAATTATATTCTTTTTAAAAACATTAAAATTGGCTTGATTTAGTAATAGTGTTGTTTATTTTTAATTGAATCAATAATATCTTAATGGTTTGTTTTAATGTATAATAAAACAAAAAAAAATATAACGTTTTTTGGTTTTGTTAAAAAAAAGTTAGAGTTTTGTCTAAAATGTTATAAAAAATAAAACTATGAGGAGAAGATTAACATCTTTGGGCTTATTAGCTTTCCTAGGATTAGGAACAATGGCTTTTGCTCAGGTAACGGGTGTAGTCAATGATGGAAATAATTTTCCAGAGTCTGACGTAGAAGTAACTGTAAAAGGAACTGATAAAGTTGCGTATACAGATGAAAATGGAAATTTCAATATTGACGCTAAAGTAGGGGATACTTTAGTTATTAATGGAAAAGAATTTAAAGTAACTTCTACTAATTTAGGAGCTATAAAATATGCAGAGGATGCAGATTTGAAAGAAGTTGTAGTTTTGGGGTATGGGTTAACGTCTACTAAACCAAAATCTATGGCTGCATCTACAACTGTTTCTTCAGAAGTATTAGCAAATAGACCAAGTGCTACTTTCTTAAATTCATTACAAGGAGCAGCGCCAGGTATATCAATCAATTCTGCATCTGGATCTCCAGGGTCAGGGAAAATAAATGTACGTATTAGAGGATTGTCGTCATTGGCAGCTAACACAGATCCTTTATATGTAATTGATGGTTTAATTTCTTCAGGATCACAATTTAGAAACTTAAATTCTAATGATATAGAAACAGTTTCTGTATTAAGAGATGCACAAGGAACAGCTATTTATGGAAATAGAGGAGCAAATGGTGTGGTTGTAATTACGACTAAATCAGGTAAATATAATTCAGGTTTATTAGTTAATTACGATGTTTTAACATCTTTTAATTTAATTCCTAAAACAGATTATAATTTAGCAAGCTCTAAAGAATTATTAACAATTCATAAAATTAGTGGAATTGGTGCTGGAGCATCAATGACAGATGATCAGATTGCAAATTATTCTACAAACACAGATTGGGGAAAAGAGTTTTTAAAAGTAGCAGCTTCTCAACAACATAATATTGGTTTGAAATTTGGAGGAGAAAACGTTACAGTATATTCTTCTGCAGGTTATTTAGAAGCAGCTGGAAATATAAAATCTACTGATTTTAAAAGATTTACGTTTAGAAATAATGTAACAGGTAGATCATCAAATGGAAGATTTAATTATTCATCTCAAGTAGCAATTGGTTATTCTAAGAGAAATCAGTTAGATCAAGAAACAAATTCTGGAATTGATAATAATGTTGTTCAAAATCCATTGTTTGGGACGCTTTTAAGTCCAGCTACTTTAGCTAAATATAGCTTTGTTAATGGTAGAGATATGTATAATCAAATTGGCTCGAATACGTCAGGTAGATCGGCTTGGATTTTGTCTGATATTATTAACGGAGGTATTAAAAATAGATTTACAGAAACTAGTATTATAGCTAACGTAAATGGAAATTATAAATTAACAGATTGGTTGTCTGTAGGGAATAGAACAGGTGTTGATTATAGAAATCACGAAAGATTATTTGCTCGTACACCAAATGGATATTTATCTGTAAATGTAGCTGCATCTCAGAATGCTCAATTTGGAGGTAATGAAGATATTACAAATACAAAAGATTTTACTTTTAGTTCTGTTTCAAATATTACATTTGATAAACAATTTGGAGATCACTCGTTAACAGTTGCTGCGTATTTAGATTATTTAAAAGCGCATTATCAGACATCAACTCAACGTGTAAACGGTCTAGATCCATTAAACTGGTCATTTGGATCAGGAGATGGATATGTTCCATTTAACCCAGCTACACCTAATATTTATCAACGTACTGCTACAGCAGATAAATTAAATGCTGGTACATTAGCTTATTTCGGTACATTAGATTATGATTATGCAGGAAAATATGGTTTAAGTGGGGTTGTAAGACGTGATGGTTCATATAGATTTTCAAAAGAAAATAGATGGGAAACATTTTGGTCTGTAGCAGGTCGTTGGAATATCGATCAAGAAGAATTTTTAAAAGGAACTTCTGTTCGTATGTTAAAACTTAGAGCTTCTTACGGAACAACAGGTAATCAAAACTTATTGATTACAGCAGATAACTTAAATCCTTTATTTGGTGGGGCTAACTTTTATAAGACATTAAATAATACAGTTACAGGTTACTCAAATTTACCAGGGTATAATTTGATTCAAATAGAAAATCCTAATCTGAAATGGGAAAAATCTGTGCAAGCTAACATTGGATTAGATTTTAGTCTTTTTAATGGACTTGTTGATGGTAATGTAGATGTATATGATAAACGTACAGAGCGTATGTTTAGCTCTCTTGCACTTTCTGCCACAAACGGTACTTATACTTTAAGAGGTAATAATGGTGAGATGTCTAATAAAGGGATTGAGGTAGGATTAAAATTTAATATTGTAAATAAAGAAGATTTTAAATTTGATGTATTCGCAAATTATGCATACAACAAAAATAAAATCGAATCAATGGATAATCAAGACCTTTCTTCGGACAATGTAAATGCAGTTGGAGATGTAGCCTTCCAATGGCACTTATACAAATATGTTGGAGTAAATCAACAGACTGGAGAGCAACAATTCTTAGATAAAGATGGTAATATTACAGAAGAACCAACTTCAGCTGATAGACAATTAACAGGTAAATCTTATTATGCTCCAGTTCAGGGAGGATTTGGTTTTAATTTAGATTATAAGGGCTTCTATGCTTCAACTCTATTTTCTTTCCAAACAGGAGGATGGTCTTATGATAACTTCTATAGTTGGTTAATGGACCCTTCTACAGCAGCAGCTTATAATGGTTCTGCAGATTTGCTTAATGGATGGACAAGTACAAACACAAATAGTAATACTCCAGCTATTACAGCGACTAATATTGGGGTAGAAGGATCTTCAGATCGTTTCTTGTATAAAACAGACTTTTTAAGATTGAAAAATATTTCTGTAGGATATAGTTTTACAAAGAAACAGTTACAATCTCTTCCTGTTAAGAATATGAGAATTTTTGTAAGTGCTGAGAATATAGTGACTTGGACAGATTGGAAAGGATATGATCCAGAACCTATTCAAAGTTATTCTTTAGGTGTTTATCCAAATCCAAGATCGATATCTTTAGGATTTAATGTAGAATTTTAATTGAATCAAAAATGAAAAAAATATTAATAAAAAGTGTATTTTTAGCTTCTATTTTAACAAGTGTAGCTACTTTGAATAGTTGTCAAGATGCATTAGATATAGTACAGCCAGGAGAAATGAATGATGACGTTTTGTTTACGAGCGTGTCAACTCTTGAAGGGTATTTAAACGGAGCTGTATATGGATCTCTTGATCCTGCAACATCTATTTATGCAGGAGCTATTTTGAGTGATGAACTTAAAGTTGGATCTCAAAATGGAGGACAAGAACAACCATTGTACAGACATTTTATTGATGGCGCTAATGATCGAGTAAGAGTTATATGGTTAAATAATTATTTAACTATTAATAGAGCTAATAGATTATTGGAAGGAGCCAAAAAAATTAAACCAGCTACTGATGCTGAAGTTGCAAAATATAACAGTATTATTGCTCAAGCAAGAGTATTAAGAGCTTTTGCTTATCTAGAATTAGAGAAGTATTTTGCTCCTGATATGAAAGATGATAATGGAATAGGTGTAATGATTACACCAGATGTTCCAAGTATCGATGATAAGACTCCTAGATCTACAAATAAAGAAGTTTTTGATGCTATTGAGAAAGATTTAGAATTTGCATCAACTATTTTAGTGAAAGGAACAGATCAATTTAGAGTAGATATTAATGTAGTTAACGCTATAAGAGCAAGAGTTAATCTATACAGAGGTAAGCACGCTGAAGCAAAAAAATATGCTGAGAAAGTAGTAAATGAATCAGGATTATCTTTAACAGTTGCTACACCAATGGTATCTGGAACAGCTACAGAAATAGGCTCTACTGCTTGGAATACAGCTTTTTATGCTACTTCTAATTCTTTTAATCCATATAGAAAAATATGGGATGATTCAGGACGTGGCGAAATTATATTTTCTTTGAATAGAGCTGCAACAGGGATTGGAATATCGGTTGGTAGTTTTTTCAATACCAACGTATCGTCTGCAACAGGTTCACCAATGTGGTTCTGGGGAAGAAATTTATTTAATATTTTCTATAATACGGATGGAGATGTTCGTCGTTATGCTTATTTAGATCCGACTTCTAAGATAGATCCAAATTACTTGACAAGTATCAATCCTCGTGGAACAGATCAATTAGTTGTTGATAAATATCCAGGAAAAACAAGTTCTGCAATTCGTAATGATCTTAAGATTTTTAGATTATCTGAAATGTATTTCATCCTAGCTGAAGCAGCTGTAGAAGAGAATAAATTATCTGATGCTTCGGCATTGATCCAAAAAGTAAGAGAAGCCAGAAATTATAAAGGAACGGCAGTTACTCCTACTTACTCTTCTTCTCAAGTTGCTTATGCAGATATTATGAAAGAACGTCGTGTAGAATTAGCTTTAGAAGGGCATAGATATACAGATCTTAAACGTTTAGCTGTAAAAGCAGGAGTTAAAATGGATCGTAATACTAGAGATGCTGTTCTTCCTAATGAAACTGTTGAAAATTTAGATAATGGAAGTTATAAATATACATTTCCAATTCCAGTATCAGAGTTTTCAGGAAATAACAATATGAAACAAAACCCAGGATATTAAAATTATAATCTTGATAAAAAAACCCTCAACGAGGGTTTTTTTTTATATAAAAAATAATGTTATATTTAAATTATTAATTACAATTATATGAAAAACAAGTTATTATTGATAATGTTAGGATTTGGTTCTATTGTTTTAGCTCAAAATGTTAATACAAAAGACGGAGGGACTATTTATAATTCACAAAATTATGTTCTAGATAAAGCAAATCTAAATGACAGTTTTTATATTGATAAAGAATATAAAAATGCAAATATTAAGAATTATAGTGGTACAAGAGGATATAGATATAATGCTTTTACAGATGATTTTGAATATTTAGATGGAAAAAAATACTATAACCTCGAAAAGCAAGATGGTTTAGAACTTAATTTTTTGAATGGACAAATCTATAAATATACATCTTATTATGACGATAATGGAGAATTAAAGAAAGGTTATTTACAGGTTCTTACAGATATTAATGGAAATAATATTTTATATAAGTCTGTTAAAGTTAGTAAGACTGAACTTGGAAATACAAATAGTTACAATAATATGGATAGTGTAAAGTTTAGAACTTTAATTAATTATTATATTGGAACAGGAAATAAAATTGAGCAGGTTTCTAAATCAAATAAAGATTTAAATAAAATAGCGAAAGCTGCTAAACTAAATATTAGTAAAGAAAAAGATCTAATAAAATTAGTAGATATTTTAAATAAATAGTGTAAAAAACCCTCGAAGCTTGCTTCGAGGGTTTTTTATTTATTCTCCACAAACTCCCAAGCTCTAATTTCTGCCCAAGAGTGTGAATTATTTTCTAAAGGAAAACCACAATGTCCACCATATTTTGGCATTTCAAAATGGCAAAATTCATGATTTTTAAAACGATCAATAGGATAACAATCTTTCCCTAAAAAGGGGTCATTTGCTGCATTTACAATCAAGCATGGTGTTTTTATATGGTCTAAAACTGTTGCAGGAGAAGCTTTGTGATAATAATCTTCCTTAGAAGAATAACCATGTATCGCCGCTGTAAAATATTCGTCTATTTCATCAAATGTTTTTATTTTATCAATCATTTCTTCATTCAAGAATCCAGGAAATTGTTTTGCCTTTTCTTTAAATTTTGGAACTAAAGTGCGTTTGAAATTTTTGAAGTAAACTGTATTAGGAAATTTCTTCAACGTATCTGCACTAGATTTTAAAGAAATAGGAGCAGAAAAAGAAACTGCACCTTTTATTTTTGAGTTGATTTGATGATTACCAAGATAATTTAAGATTAAAGCACCTCCCATAGAATAACCAATCAAATAAATACGTTCATATTCTTCTTCAATCGCTTTATTTACAATTCGCTCTATATCATCTGTTACACCATGGTGATACAAACGACAAGTATTATTCATTTCACCACCACAACTTCTATGATTCCAAGCTAAGATATTGAAACCTTTTTCATAGAAAAAATCGGAACACGAATTTAGATAAGTACGTTTAGAATCACCTTCTAATCCATGAAAAAGAATAACAATTTTATCTTTATTTTCTTGAAGACGCCAATCCAAATTCAAGAAATCACCATCATTCGTCGTTATTTTTTCTCTACTATAATTTGGAACAGGATATTTTTTGAATTTTGCAGGAATAATGGTAGAAAGATGTGCATTTCGGTTGATAAAATTAGGTTTCGGGTAGGACGATTTTTCGATATAAGGCATATCTTAATAAATTTTCACTTCAATTAAAAACTCTTTTCTAAGCTCTTCGTTGATGTTTGCAATGATTTTAGATTTTCCCATCATCAATTCTTGACGCATCGCAGGAGAATTGATTTTGACATATAAAACACGTTGTCTGACTTCAATTCTATCGGTATATTTTTCAAAAAACTTGCCCATAACTTTATGCCAAGCCTCTTCAGCTTTCACTTCCCAAATCAATTCTTCTTTTCCATTTTGTTTAATAAAATGTTCTAAAGCTTGACCAAGTGTTTGTTGATTGCTTCGTTTTTCATACTTTTTCATAAACGGAAAACTTTACTTTCAGAATTTATTTGTTTGATGATTTGTTCTGTTCGATCAGGATGTGTATCAGTAATAAAAATTTGACCAAAGCGTTCCTCGTTCACTAATTTAATTAATTGCGTGACGCGATGTTCATCCAATTTATCAAAAATATCATCCAATAATAACAAAGGTGTAATATTCAAAGAATTTTTAATCACATCTAATTGCGCTAATTTCAACGCAATCAAATAGGATTTTTGCTGACCTTGAGATCCAAATTTTTTGATTGGATAATTAGAAATTGTAAATAATAAATCATCTTTATGAATTCCGGCTGTAGAATATTGCGCAGAGCGATCTTTGTACAATGCATTTTTCAAAACAGTTTCAAAATCTGCGTCATTCAATTGCGAAACATATTCTATGTTTACTTTTTCTCTTCCTTCCGAAATTTCGTTGTAATATTTTAAGAAAGCTTCTAAAAATGTAGCAATAAATTCTTTTCTAACTTCATGAATTTTTTTTCCTAAAAAAATCAATTCTTCATCATAAATTTCTAAAGAACTTGCCTCGAAAGTATTATTTGCAACAAAATATTTTAGTAATGCATTTCGTTGCATTAGCACTTTGTTGTAACGCATTAAATCTGCCAAATAATGTTTGTTAGATTGTGAAATAATATTATCCAAAAATTTACGACGAACTTCGCTTCCTTCTTTTATCAAATCGCTATCATAAGGCGAAATCATAACCAAAGGATATTGTCCAATATGATCAGAAATACGATCATAAGATTTAGAATTTCGTTTTAATTGTTTGGGTTGACTTGTGCGCACCAAACAAAAAATAACATCATCAGATTCATTTCGATCAAAAGTACCTTCTAGCGTAAAATAATCACAATCAAATTGAATATTCATCGCATCCGAATGATTAAGATACGATTTACTTAAAGCTAAATAATGAATAGCGTCCAAAACATTGGTTTTTCCTTTTCCATTTTGTCCCACAAAAGCATTTATTTTAGGTGAAAATTCGAAATTATTTTCATCAAAATTCTTGAATTGTCGCGCTTTAAGTTCTTTCAAATACATGCTACGAAATTACGATATAATTAATTGAGAATAGAATGCGAAGCTGAAATAAATTCAGCTTGTCAAATCGTGTTTATTTTTCTGAAATAGAATTACACGTTGTAAATTCTATTTTGTCATTCTGAGCCTGTCGAAGAATTGAAATTAGTTTCAATTTTGATATGATTTATGGATAAATAATATAGAAAACAATGATTTATTTTTAAAATGTTGGGATAAAATCAAAATGATGTATTTTTGTATCTTAAATTGAAAGATTAAAGAAAATGGCAATTCAAAAACCATCGATTCCAAAAGGAACAAGAGATTTCTCACCTTTAGAAGTGAATCGTCGTCAATATATTATCAATACGATAAAGAAGCAATTCGTTTTATTCGGATTTTCTCCAATCGAAACACCATCATTCGAAAATTTATCGACTTTAACAGGTAAATATGGAGAAGAAGGAGATCGTTTAATCTTCAAAATTTTAAATTCTGGTGATTATTTAGCAAAGGTTGACGAAACTTTATTGCAAAATAAAGAAAGTCAAAAAGTAATTTCTAAAATCTCAGAAAAAGCATTGCGTTACGATTTAACAGTGCCTTTTGCACGTTACGTGGTGCAACATCAAAATGAGATTACTTTTCCTTTCAAGCGTTACCAAATTCAACCTGTTTGGCGTGCAGATCGTCCTCAAAAAGGTCGTTTTCGTGAATTTTTTCAGTGTGATGCAGATGTTGTAGGTTCGGATTCTTTGTTGCAAGAAGTTGATTTTGTACAATTATATGATTCTGTTTTTACGGATTTAAAAACGCCAGTTGAAATTCATATCAACAACCGTAAAATTTTATCAGGTTTAGCAGAAGTTGCAGATATTTCGGCTCAATTGATTGATTTTACTGTGGCTTTGGATAAGTTGGATAAAATTGGAGAAGAAGCGGTGAAAGAAGAAATGCGTGGAAAAGGAATTTCGGAATCTGCTATCGAAATTTTATCGCCTTTATTCCAAATGAATGGAGATTATAAAACACAATTTGCACAATTAAAAGAAATTTTAAAAACGTCTGAAATTGGTTTGAAAGGAATCGAAGAATTAGAATTTGTTTTCGAAAACACAACGAATATTGGCTTACAATCGGCAGATTTAATCTTAAATTTAACTTTAGCTCGCGGTCTTGATTATTACACAGGAGCAATTTTTGAAGTAAAAGCTAAAATTGGCGAATTTTTATCATCTATTGGTGGTGGCGGTCGTTATGACGATTTAACTGGAATTTTTGGAATGCCTGGAATTTCAGGAGTTGGAATTTCTTTCGGATTAGATCGTACATATTTGGTTTTAGAAGAAAATAATTTATTTCCTGCAATAGAAGATTCGACAAATATCCAAGCATTATTCATAAATTTTGGAACGACTGAAGCTGCACAAGCGATGAAATTGGTAAAACAATTACGTCAACAAGGTATAAATACAGAGGTTTATCCAGATGATGCAAAAATGAAAAAGCAAATGGGATATGCTGATAAAAAAGGAATTAAGAAAGTAATTTTATTGGGAGAGAAAGAAATTTCTGAGCAAAAAGCTACTGTGAAGGATATGACGACGGGCGAACAAACCGAAGTTGCTTTTGCTGATTTAGCTAACTCTTTATAAATATTCGGAATAATCGAAACCTATTTTTTTAATATACAAGAAGTTATAAAACGAATAAGTATAAAATAATAAATAGGTATATGCCTTAATTCAAGTCAATTCTATATATTTGCAAACTATTTAATTAAGATTATAAAAATGAGTTTATTAACAGTAGGTACTGTAGCCTTTGATAAATTGGAATCTCCTTTCGGGAAAACAGATAAAATCTTAGGTGGTGCCGCTACATATATCGGTATGGCGTCTTCTTTATTAGGCGTTGATACTGCAATCGTTTCGGTTGTTGGAGGAGATTTTCCACAAGAATACATTGATTTATTAACTTCGAAAGGAATTAATTTAGATGGTTTAGAAATCGTAAAAGAAGGAAAAACTTTCTTTTGGGAAGGAAGATATCACAACGATTTGAATACTCGTGATACATTGGTAACAGAATTGAATGTTTTAGAAACTTTCAACCCAGTTGTTCCTCAAAATTACAAATCTCCAGAAGTTTTAATGTTAGGAAACTTACATCCATTGGTACAAAAAGGAGTTTTAACACAATTAGATAAACGTCCAAGTTTGGTTATCTTAGATACAATGAACTTTTGGATGGATATTGCTTGGGACGATTTGATGGATGTAATCAAAGATGTTGATGTTATTTCTATTAATGACGAAGAAGCACGCCAAATGTCAGGTGAATATAGCTTAGTGAAAGCGGCTAAAAAAATCATGACGTTAGGACCAAAAACGGTTATCATCAAAAAAGGTGAACACGGCGCTTTATTATTTCAAGGAGAAGATGTATTTTTTGCACCAGCTTTACCATTAGAAGATGTATTTGATCCGACAGGAGCAGGAGATACATTTGCTGGAGGTTTCTCTGGATATTTAGCTAAAACAAACGATTTTTCTTTTGATAATATGAAACGTGCTATCGTTTACGGTTCAGCTTTAGCTTCTGTAACATGCGAAAAATTTGGAACAGAATCTTTACAAGCTTTAACACGTGATGGTTTAGCAGAACGTTTGAAAGAATTTAAAAAATTAATGGATTTTTCAATCACTTTATAAGAATTTGATTGTTCAAAATAGTTTAAGCCTTGCATTTGCAAGGCTTTTTTGTTTTATATTAGATTGTAATTATTTATATGCAGATTATTCTTGAAATATTAGCTTGGATCGTATTTGAGTTTGTTGGTTTAATTTTAGGCGCTTCTGTAAGATTTGCTATTTTTAAGATTTTTAACTCATCATTAAAATATAATGAATTTATAGATTCTGAATCTGGATCAAATGATTTTTACAATTTTCTTGTAGGAATACCAATGCTTTGTGGTTTAATTTTTGGAATAGTTTATTTAATTTATAATTAAAAATGAAAAACAGACTTATAACATTACTCGTTTTGGCAATTTTATCATTGTTATCAGGAATTTTAATTTCTAAAATGTCGTTTATCGGAAAAGTAGGAATTACACTTATTTATAACGAATACATAATTTTCAAATCGTGGTGGCAAACTGCTTTGGTTATGTTTATTATTCAACTAATTATTTTCGGAATTCTAAGTTTTTCTCAACATAAAAAGCAGTCAAAATTTAAACGTTCTATTTTACCGATTCTATTTATTTTGATTGGTGTTGCAGGTTTTTATTATACATATTATGATTTTACAGAAACTTCACACCGATTGATGAAGAAGTCTTTTCACTTCGGATTTTATCTATTTTGGATGACGTGGTTTATTAATTGTTTCTTTTTCTTTTCCACAAAGCCAAAACAAATTACACCAATCGGAAGTAATGAAATCGTATAAAATAAAAAAAGCTCATCTATTTAGATGAGCTTTTTACTTTTGTGACCGAGACAGGATTCAAACCTGTAACCTCCTGAGCCGTAATCAGGTGCGCTATTCAGTTGCGCCACTCGGCCATTCCTAATAATAAACTGTTGTTCTTATTTTGGACTGCAAATATAATGACTATTTATAGATTTGCAACTATTTTTCTATTTTTTTTTAACCTCTATTTCTGTCGCTAATTAGCATCATCATAAAACTCAAAACAAAAAGTGAATCATCTTCGGAAGAATTGAATTGATTTAGTTTAAATTTTCGTCCGAAAAATGAAGGTTCTTTTGAGGCTTCCATGTATTCTTTTCCAGAATTATCGGTTAATACATATTTTGGATTAAAAATATAACCAGAGAAAAAACCAAGTACAGGAATTTCACCAATCAAACCATCCATCATACGTGTAAATCCGCTACGTTCTTTTATTGTATAAAGATGATTGTCATTTGCGTCATGAATATGGAAAGTTGCTGTCCAAAACGATTTAAACGTTTTTCGACGCGCTTTTCCAATTAGATTTCCGTTTGCATCAGCAATAGAAAATGTTTGCTGAAAATCGATTAATTTATTTGATTTTAACTGAAATAATTCTTCTTTTTTAGATGAATCACTGTACACCTTAATTACATCGCGCCACGAAAACATTTTTTCTCGTACATAAAATATAGGTTGACTGTTTGCATCTGAAACAGAAAAATCGTTAGAGAATGTTGCGACATGAAATTTGATGTCAAATGGAAATTTTAGGTTGTTAAAATTCATATTATTTTTATATAAATCAAAAGTAGATTAATTTCAGACATAAAAAAAGACTCAGAATTTCTGAGTCTTTAAAATTTATCTTTTTAATATTAAAATATCAATTTCGTTTTTACCATCTCCATCAAGATCTTCACCATAATCAGATTTTAAAATTAATTCGTTTTTGGTTAGTTTGCTAATTTCTCCTTCTGCAATATCATTAGGGGCATATTCTATTTTAATCTTATTTCCTGTAATAGTATATATAGCTTTTACTGTCCAATCTTGTATACAATTTCCATTGATGTAATCAAAACCAACAGCTAAATAAGAATTATCTTTATTAAAAGTATAATTATCTTTAGAACTACAATCATCGGCAATATCTTCATCTACTATTTTATTGTCTTTAGAATATTGGGTTTGGTATTTTACGAATTTCCAAGTACCAACAATATTTGCATTGTCTATAGATGAATCGTCATCGTTATTACAGCTAAATAGTAGACCAAAAGCAAGAATGCTTGGTAAAATAAAATTTTTCATAGGTATCATTTTTTAAGTTGCTGGTGAAAATAAATATTAAAAAATTAACAAACCATTTTTAAATACTTAAGTTTTATAAATAATTCCTTACTTCATCTAAATGTTTAATTGTAGGAACATTCTCCATCTCGAAATTATCATCTAAACGATCAAAGAAAATAGCCGACATTCCATACGCATTTGCGCCAACAGCATCAGCAATCCAATCGTCGCCAATATAGATCGATTCATTTTTTTTAGCGCCAGATTTTTCCATAGCTAAATCATAAATACGAGGATCTGGTTTTAGAATTTCTATTTCGTCTGCATAAGTTACAGTATCAAAATAACCGTTAAGATCTGAAGATTCTATTTTACGTTTAGAAACTTCTATAAAACCATTTGTGATGATGTGTAATTTGTAATTTGGTTTCAAATAATCCAATAGTTCCATTGCGCCATCTACCACTTCATTGTAATTGGTAATCGTTTCTATGTATTCGTCCTCAAAAATTTTTGCTAATTCATCATTATTGATTCCAAGATTATCAAAAGCTTCTTTAAAACGACGTGCGCGTAATTCTTCTTTTGTAATTTTTTTATCACGAATTAATGCCCAAAGACCTTCATTGCTTTCATGGTAATGTGGGTGAAACTCATCAAAAGTAAACCCATATCTACTCTCTACATCATATTTTATATACAGCTTTTCTAATGCAAATTTTGCATTTTTTCGGAAATCCCAAAGTGTATTATCTAAGTCGAAAAAAACGTGTTTTATTGTGTTCATAAACGCAAAGCTAAGGATTTTATGTAGATTTGTTGATTAAGAATTCATCCATTGAAAACGAGGTTAGAAAAATTTAAGACAAAGAATGCCAAAGGTGTTCTATCTCTGTTGGCAGGTAATACAATTGCCCAAGTCATCATGTTGATTGGAGGATTGGCTTTGGCGAGATTATATGGTCCTGATGCTTCGGGAATATATAACGGATTTCTTGGTTTTGTGGCGATTTTATCTATTTTGACGACATTACGATTAGAAAATATTTTTGTTCTTTCTAAATCATCAAAAGCAATACGAAATTTATTTACAACACTTTTGTTATTAAGTACTATTGTTACGGTAGTTTTCTTTTTAGGTTACGCAGTTGTAGAACAAATTTTTTCTTTAAAAACATCATTATTTATTGTTTTCTTAAGTTGTATTGCGGGATTATTTACAGCTTGGAATAATATTCAAAATTCATTGTTCACAAAGTATAAATTCTTCAAAAGTATTTCGACTGGTTTTGTTATAAATGCACTGTTTTCTGTTCTTTTTCAATTCGTATTTTACGCAATGGGCTACAAAGAAACTGGGTTGATTTACGGAACAATTTTCGGAACAGTTTTATCTTGTGCTTATTATTTTTCTATTACTAAAAATAGATTTACAACAATAGATTTTGGTTTAGCGAAACAAACCATTTCCCAAAATAAAGAAATCATAAAATATACACTTCCATCTGAATCATTGAATGCAATTGCGAATAATTTGATGACAATATTGATGTTGTTTTATTTTACAAAAGAAGATGCCGGATTTTTTGGTAACGCCTCAAAAGTTTTGGTTGTTCCATTGGTTTTATTATCAAATTCGATGTCGAAAGTATTTTTTCAGAAATCTGCTGGAATGATTGATCATCGCGCACATCAATTATACGATTTATCCAAAAAAGTCATTTTGTACAATGTTGGTGCAATTGCGGTTTTTTTATTGGTAATGAATTTTGTTGGAATTTTTATTCTCGAATGGATTCTTGGTCCAGATTGGAAAGGTTTGCACATCATGACTTGGATTCTTTCTTTTTGGATTTTGTGTCGTTCAGCGCTCAATCCTATTCAACAAATTGTCGTTGTCATCAAGAAAAATCATTATGCTTTATACTTTAACATTTACTTGGTTTTTATCACGATTTTGACTTGCGTAATAGGAGGTTTAAATAAAAATATACTTTTAACGTTATCCCTATATTCTTTCTTTGCAGGAATAGGTTATTTGGTTCAACTTTACTTCGTGATGAGAGAACTAAAACGTTATAAAAGTTAAAAATAAATGTGTGGAATTTCTGGGATATTTTCGAAGAATAAATTGTATGATTTATCAATAATAAACTCCTTAGAATCAATAAAACATCGTGGACCAAATAATACAGTTCATGCAAGTTTTATAGCGAATGATTTTCATTTATTTTCGAGTCAACTTTCAAGTCAAAAGACGCAAATAGAACTTCAAAATTCAACAGAAATAGTATCTAATAATTGGATAGGATTTAATCGGCTTTCTATTATTGATTTATCAGATAACGGTATGCAACCATTTTATGATAATGATTCACAGACTGCATTTTTATTTAACGGTGAAATTTATAATTACAAAGAATTAAGAGAAAATTTCTTAGCAGATATAACATTTATATCCGATTCTGATTCGGAAGTTGTCTTTCAATTGTATTTGAAATTAGGAGATGATTTTATCCATCATCTTCGTGGAATGTTTGTTATAACGCTTGTAAACTATTCAACAAATGAGCTTAAAGTTTGGCGAGATCGATTTGGAATAAAACCTTTTTATTATTTTTTAGATGAAGAAAAATTTATCTTTTCATCAGAAATAAAAGGAATTTTTGCAACAGATTTTGTAAAAAAAGAAATTGATTTTAAGCACTTAGCATACACCTATTATCTTAATACCAGTTTTGCGCCCAATACGGTTTATCAGCAAATAAAATCTTTAGAAGCCGCAACTAAATTAACGGTCAATTTGACGAATTTTACGTGCGAAAAAGAAATTTATTGGATATTAAATTATGAGCCAGATGATCGAGAAATTGATAAAAATGAGTTTCTTAACGATATAAAAGAAGTGGTGGAATTGGCTGCTATTTCTGATGTAAAACAAGCTGTAATGCTGAGTGGAGGATTAGATTCTGGTCTGTTGGCGTATCAATTTGATCAACTAAAAATAGATATTGATGCTATAACAATTTATAACAATCAGGTTGAGGAACAAAATGAGTTAGAATTTGCAAAGAGTAATGCGAAAGCCTCAAATCTAAATTTATTGGCTTTTGAAATTGATAATAATGTTAATTTACAAACCATTAAAGAATATTGTTTAGCAGAAGAAGAACCAAACTCTTCGCCGGAACCCGCTTATTTTTTAGCGAAAAAAGCACATGAAAATAAATATATAGTTTTACAAAACGCGTTGGGTTTAGACGAATTATTTTATGGTTATGGCTATTATTCTCAAGCAAAGAAATTACAAAAAATAGAACCGTTTTTATTTAAATCATTCAATTATTTATTGAAAGGAAGCAAACGAAATAAATACGAAGAAATAACAACATTTGGTTTGGAAACTTCCCCATTTGTGAAGAGAAGTTTCGCAAGTTGGAAAGAAATTAAACTACTTTTTAAGCAGTATAATAGTGATAATTGGGAACATCCAATTTCAGTTTTGATGGAGCAAGTAAAGCAAAATAATGCTACGTTTGAATCGCTTCCATTGCTTAAAAAAATATCATATTTAGATTTTTATTATTACATCAGTTCACATCATTCTTTTCATTCGGATCAACCATCAATGAAGTTTGAAACGGAAATGCGTTTTCCTTATTTGGATCATCAGTTTGTGCAAAAATATTTTAATTGTACTAATTTAGATAAAGGTTTGACAAAAGAAAATAACAAACCTTTTTTGAGAAAAAATGTACATAATATTTTATCAAAAGATGTATTATTTATGCCAAAAAAAGGGTTTTCTATGCCAGTAAAAAATTGGTTGAAAGATGTAAATTTAGAACAAGATTTTCCTGAGTTGACAACTTATTTTGGAGACGAATATAAAAATTGGATCAATAATCCAGCAAAAAAATGGTTGATGATTTCGACAATTTATTTTTTAAGAAATGAAGACTAAACGCAACATATTATTTTTAGCAAGTTGGTTTCCATCTGATAAAAGTCTTTTTGATGGAGATTTTATAGAGCGCCACGCCAAATCTGTTGCGTTAATACATCATGTTACCGTAATTTATGTGGTTAGTTTGGACGGAATTTCTAAAATAAAAAAAGAGGAAGAACAAATCGATGATTTAAAAATTATTCGAATTTATTTTCCAAATAAAAATAAAATTCAGAATCAATGGACAAAATTTAAATTATATCTTAAAGAAATTAATTCTTATCCAAAGTTTGATTTAATCCATGTAAATGTAACGTACCCAGTAGGTTTTGTTGCGTTGTATTTGAAATTGGTAAAGAAAATTCCGTATGTAATAACAGAACATTGGACAGGTTTTTTACCACAAGATCCGGCGCATATACCTTTTGTAAAGTTATTTTTGATGAAAAAAATTGTAGATAATTCAAGTTATTTATTACCAGTTTCTGATAATTTGGGAAATGCAATGCGCAATTTAGGATTAATACAACGAACTAAAACAATTAGAAACGTTATCGATTTTGATATTTTTAATTCAAAAGAAAATACCGAAAACAAGATTCCCAAATTTCTACATATTTCTAATTTAACGTTTCAAAAAAATTGTGATGGAATTTTGAACGTAGCAGAACGATTATGGAAAAATAAGTACATTTTTGAATTACATATTGGTGGAAATGGAGATTTAAGTCCCTTTTATAGTTATAAAAAAAGCTCTGATTTTACAGATAAATTAATCCTCTTTGGAGTTTTATCTCAAGAAGAAGTGGCTGTAAAAATGAATGAAGCAAATATCTTTATTTTATTTAGTCGTTTTGAAAATCAACCATGTGTACAGATTGAATCATTTGCATGTGGATTACCTGTTTTAGCATCAGATGTTGGTGGGATTAGTGAGGTTTTTCCAATAGGTTTTGGACAAATTATAACATCAGAAAATGAAGAAGAATTGTATCAATCTTTAAAAAACATTTTAGAAAATAAGGTAGACTTTAAATCAAAAAATGAAATTCAACTTTTTGCAAAAGAAAACTTTTCGATGCAAAAAATAGCGAATGATTTTGACGAAATTTATAAACAGATTTTGAAATGAAAGAATTTTATACATTCATAAAACAGTTTCTGCAAAATAATGGATTGAATGTTTTTATTTCTATTTTTTTATCAAAATTTGCAATGTTAATCAATACGATTTTTATCGTTAAAATGATTGATCAAGAGGAGTTTGGACGAATTACTTTGATTGCATCAGTTCTTTCTTTTTTTACTCCGTGGAATGGAATAGGATCATTACAAATGTTTATGAAATATGGTTCGGAGTTAGATAGTGTAGATGATAAAAACCAATTAGGACAACATTTATTCTGGAAAGGATTAATGAATCAGCTTATAGTTTCGGTTTTATTTGTTTGCGTTTGTTTTATTTATACACTCAAATTTGAACATTTATTTTGGATTATATTTTTCTTCACAATAAGATTATTTGGTTATTATTTTTTAACACATATTACGATTGATTTTAGAATCAAAGGAAATAATAAAAAATTTGCAGAAATTAATAATATTACAAATGTAGTTGGGTTGATTATTACATTTGTTTTGACTTATTTTTACGGTGCTTTGGGCTATGTTATTTCGTTAGCAATAGGTCCTTTTTTAAGTTTTATTTATCTGAAAACGTATCATTTTCAGCAATCAATTTTAACTAAAAAATATGATTTTAAAGCCATGTGGAGTTATGGTAGATTAGAGTCTTTTGCTTATTTTTCTTCAGAACTTTTATTTGCAATTGATATTGCAATGATTGCTTATTTTATGACAGAAAAGGATATTGCGTTGTATAAAGTAGCTATTTTGTTGCCTTTAAACCTTATTTTTTTACCAACAATTTTAATACAAACTGACTTCCCGAAATTAATTAAACATTCAAAAGATAAAAACTATTTGAAATTTTATCTCAAAAATTATTACCGAATTTTTATACCAATTGGTTGCGCAATTTTGATTGGAAGCTATTTTCTAAAAGAATTTATACTTCAATTATTTTTCTCGAAAGTATATATAAAAGGAGATGAAATTTTTTTTATATCGGCTTGTGCAGTTGTTTTAGCTTTATGGTTTAGGGTACTCTACCTTAATTTATTTTCGGTGATAGGTTATGCAAAATGGAATAGTATTATTTCTGCATTATCTATTGTTGTATTAATAATTTCAGATATGTTGTTAATTCCAAAATATCATTTAGAAGGTGCTGCAGTTGGTTTAGCAATTACATTTACATTCTCTGGAATTTTAGCTTTTTTTGTGTTTTATTCTTATTTGAGAAAATTATAATTTAGAGATTATTTAATTCATCTTTCGATAATTTATTTGCTCTATTTTTAATTATTTTTCGTGCAGATTCTTTCATCCATTCAATGTCTTCTTCTGTTTTTTTATTTTGAATAGTTACTTCCACAATTCCTTTATTGTTATTCATCCAAGGCAATAGATAGTAATTTAAACCATCTTTATAAGCTTTTTCTTGATGAAACTCTTGCCCTTTTTTGGTTTTCAGTGCAATTTCTTTAGCGAAATAATAATTAAAAGGAGTAGCAAAAATGATAAAAGAAATAATGTATTTCAAATTAGGTTTTGACGAAATAAAATACTGTAAACCAATTGCTAAAAGAATGCAATAACTTAAGTTGAAATTTAAAAAGAAAACATAGTTATCACTCACTGCGTACACAGTTGAAAAACAAAAAACAGGGATTCCGATAAGTGTTAAAAATATTAATATCGTGTTCTTAAAAAACTGTTTGAAAGGTATAAAAAGAATAAATAAATTAAAAAACCAAAAATTATAGATGAGATAACCAATGGCTTTTACACCATCTTTTAAATAATCTGAACTAGTTTTTTTAAACGTATTAGATATCCAACTTTGTGAAGATGATGATAAAACATTTTTTATAGATTCTTGATTAATAATAGGATATATGTAGAGCAATCCTAGAAATAAAATAGGTATTAAAGTTAAAAATGTTTTTTCCTTTTTCTGAGAATTAAAAAAACATAGAAAAAAATACGAAGGTAAAAGTAAAACACCTTGTATATGACTAAAAAAGCTGATTCCTAATATAATACCAGCAAATAATAAAGAGTTTATTTCTTTTGTTTTTAGATATGATATGGCAAAATAGCAATAGGAAACGATCCAAATTAAGCTAAATGTATAGACTTCTACGTTTTCTGTATTTTTCCAAAATGTAAAACTAAATCCAAATACAATTGTGGTTATAAATGCAATCCAATTGTTTTCTGTTGTTTTATAGATGGTTTTGAATAAGATGAATAAAACGAGTAATGCTGAAATAATATTTATCCATCGACCAATTTCTATCGCATCTATAAAAGGAAATATTTTATAAATAAGAACAGTGAAGTTTTGATATAAAAAATGGGTGATAGAATATGTTTCTAAATTAAATTCATTGTTTTCAATATCTATTATTTTACCAGCAGAATCTCCAAAAGGAATTTTACTGAAACTTCCCAGTCTGTAAATAATTAAGAAAAATATAGAGACGAAAATAGATGGAATATATTTTTTCATAATTTGAGATTCTTATAAACAGTAAAAAACTTTGTTTCAGCTCTAAAACTTGTATTAAATTCATTTACACCTTTTAAACTAGAACCTTCAAAGTCAAGAATCAATTCACTTTGTAGATTTTTTTTGATAATAAAATCTACAATAAATGTATTTGTATTCAACTTTGTATTATTGTCTTTTGCATTACATAGTTGAATAATTCTTTGATTAGAAAATATATAGAATGAGCTACCAATAGTTTTCTCATTAACTAATATTGATATTGTAATTGATTTTTCATTTTTTTGAAGTCTGTTTACTAATTTTTTTAGCTTATTTATTTGTAGATCTTTTTCTATATTTTTATAATTATTTTCTAATAATTCAATAAAATTTAAACCATGTTTATTCTCAATAATCTTATAATCGTCTGGTAGACCGATTTTTATTTCTTGTTTTCTATTTTTTCGTAGTTTACTGAAAAATGATTGATAATCAGTGTTTAATTTTAAAATTTGATTAACTTTTGAAGTTCCCTTCGGTTCATACATCTCTGTATTTTCTTCATTAAAAGAATAACCTCTAACTAAATTTCGATGTAATTTTTTTTCAAATTTTTGAAAGTTATTTCTCGAAAAATTTTGATTATGAAATACACCTAATTGTTGACAATAAATAGGTTGTGTGATGAATTTTACACCAAATTTTTTGGTGTAAGGTAAAGGCATTATAGCTTCATAATCGTTCAAAATATAACAATCCCAATTGTCACCAACTAATGCATCCAAATACCAATATTCTGCATAAATTCTGTAGTTTGTAGCAGTATTTAGGCAATTCGTATATTTTTCTACATCAAGTTTTTTTCGTGTTATTCGCTTAATCATTAAAAATGCTTTCGTAAACTGTTCGCCATTCTAACCATTCTCCGCTAAAGTTTGATTGATGGAATAATGTTATAAACGTTCCGTTTACGTTTTTAATTGTTTGTTTCAAGCTTTTTAATTCTGAGATGGCCAATTCAGGTGTTGATTTTAAGTAGTTTTTTAACGTAACATCCATTGCAACAAATGGATATATTGTTAACAATGTTTGTTGGTTTGTAGATAAGTCAAACCATTTATAAGGAGTAGAAGTTCCTGCTCTAAAGCCCAATCGGTTTGCAAATCCCATGGTATAATCTTCTAAAATTTGGTTTATCAACAATTGTTGATAAGTGGTTGGTAAATGCAATTTTATAAAATGTTGACGAGATAATTTTACTTCAGAATTTGTAATTGTCTGTAAACGATTTATTTCTGTTGTTAATAACGTGTTGTTGTTATTAGATTTATAAGAAGGATGAATTCCAACTTTTGCCCAAGTAGAAATTTCTTTGATTAGTTTTTGTTGTGCTTTATTTTTCCAATCATGATTTTTATCAAACGTAGAATAATCGCCCAATAGCCAGAAAAAAATGGTTCCAATTTGATGTTTTTCTGCAAGATGTTTTAAATAATCATACGTATTGTATGGATCTTTTTCTTTATGATTTAAAATCTTGATTTGATTTTGAAATTCTTTAAAATTACCTTTTACAAGTTTCTTAAAAAGTGAACCAAATTTTATTTTAGGAGAATGATGTAAATATTTCCATGCATAATCTACGTCATGCGTATTGATTTGTTTAAAAATACGTTGTCTAAAATTTAATTCTGGATATTTTTTGCTTATTTTTTTTTGAATTTCGATGCAAATTAAATCAACAATTGGTTGTGAATAATCTAAATCAGAACCTAAAAAGCGATTATGTTCATCAAATAAATCTTTAGGAGAAATGTATTCTTCGTAACGAGAAAGCCAATAAAAACATTTTCCTATTTCATTTAATGTATAATAATTTATATTTTTATTAATGTCAATTTCTAACAAAATTTCATCCACATTAAAATTAATTTCATTGTCAAAAAAATGATTTGAAAAATTGATTTTCGGTAAATTTGATTGAAGAAATTCGTTAAAATCTGTAGTCATTTTGTAGTCAATTCCAGAAAAATCACATAAAATAAAATCGAAAATGTAATTTATTCGATTGGTTATTTTTTCTGTGAATAATAAGATAGATTGGCTCAAAATTTAATTTTCTATAAAGCTTAAAAGTACTATTTTTTTAGATCAAACCTTCATCCGCAAAAGAGTAATATTCTTTTTGTGTTACAATGATGTGATCAATTACTTGAATGTCTAATAAAGTAGCGCCTTCTTTTATTTTTTTTGTAATATTAATATCCGCTTCACTTGGTTTTAAATTACCAGAAGGATGATTGTGTGACAAGATAATAGCAGTCGCCATTAACTCTAAACTTCGTTTGAAAATAACGCGAACATCAACAGAAGTTTGAGTGATTCCACCACGTGAAATTTGCTCTGTTTTGATAATTTTATTTCCTTGATTGAGAAACATTACCCAAAATTCTTCATTTGGTAAATCACCGATTTGTTGTTGTAAAATGATTGCAGCTTCGCGACTTGATGCGATTTTTTTACGCTCTAAAATTTCTTGTGAATTTCTTCTTCGTCCAATTTCTAACGCTGTGATGATTGAAATTGCTTTTGCTTCGCCAACACCTTTAAATTTTGATAAATCTTGAATTGTAAATTTGGCTAATTCGTTCCAGTTATTATTCGCAGAATTTAAGATGCGTTTGGCTAACTCCACAGCCGATTCATCACGATTTCCACTTCCCATTATGATGGCTAATAATTCTGCGTCAGAAAGTGATGAACGTCCTTTTAGTGCTAATTTTTCACGTGGGCGATCATCTTCATTCCAGTTTTTGATGGAGTTTTTACTCTCTAAGTAATCCGTCATCATTTTTTCCTATTCGTTCAAAATATTTGTTAAAACCATCATGAGATTCTTCGCTAATGATTAGTTTATCGCTTAATAAATTATAACTCATTTCAGCTCTTGTATTTGAGTTTAGAAAAATCATTTCACGATCATTTATACTATGTATGCTTTTTCCTTTGCCTATTGTATAGCTATTTCTAGAAATTTCTTTACCGTTAATCATCAAAATCATTTCGGTAGGTGTAAATTCTATTAATTGTACTTGTCCCATTGGTGGATTCTGTTCTTTTCCTGTAATTCCTCCAGATAATTTAACTAATTTCCATCGTCCAACTAAAGTTTTATTCTGCTGCTTGTTTTCCGTGTCTTTATCTGTTGTTGATTTTACGCTTTTACAGTTGGTAAATAATATAATACTTGTAAATAATATGTAGCAAATATTTTTTTTCATTGTGGCTTTTAGAATTTGTTTTAAAGATAATAAAAAAGCTCGAACAAAATGTTCGAGCTTGGTATTCAATAAGATATATTTTTTTATTTATTTGCTTTTACCCATGCATCTTTTAGGGTAACAGTTCTATTAAAAACTAATTTTTCTGTTGTAGAATCTTTGTCCAAAGCAAAATAACCAATGCGTTGAAATTGAAATTTATCTTCTACTTTCGCTTCTTTTAGCGCTGGCTCTGCAAAACCATTTTTAACAGTTAAAGAATCTTTATTTACAAATTGTAAAAAGTCAACATCTTTCTCTGCATCTGGAGATTCTACTGTAAATAAACGATCATATTCGCGAACTTCTACAGGAATATTTTCTGTTGCAGAAACCCAATGTAATGTTCCTTTTACTTTACGCTTAGAAGCTTCTGTTCCGCTTCCAGACTTTGTTTCAGGATCATAAGTAGCATAAATTGTTGTAATATTTCCTTCAGCATCTTTTTCTACACGTTCTGCTTTTATAAAATATGCACCTTTCAAACGAACTTCATTTCCTAATGATAATCGGAAGAATTTTTTAGGCGCTTCTTCCATGAAATCTTCACGCTCGATATAAATTTCACGTGTAAATGGAACAATTCGAGTACCAGCTGTTTCGTCTTCTGGATTATTTTCGATTTCTAGTTCTTCAACTTGATTATCTGGATAATTCTCAATAATTACTTTTACAGGATCAATAACGGCAAAAACACGTGGTGCAATTTTGTTTAAATGATCACGAACAGAGAATTCTAACAAAGAAATATCCAATACGTTATCACGTTTTGCAATACCAGCAACATTCCAGAAATTTTTGATAGATTCTGCTGTATATCCGCGACGGCGTAAACCAGAAATGGTTGGCATACGTGGATCATCCCATCCTGTAACAATACCTTCTTGTACCAATTTCATCAATTTACGTTTACTTGTAATCATGTATGATACATTACCACGAGCAAATTCACGTTGTTTTGGTTTTTGATCTTGTCCGTCTAAGGATACATTATTTACGTACCATTCGTACAAATCACGGTGATTTTTGAATTCTAATGAACATAAAGAATGTGAAATACCTTCTATATAATCTGATTCTCCATGTGTCCAGTCGTACATCGGATACATTTTCCATGTATCACCAGTTCTGTGATGTGGACGCTTCAAGATGCGATACATAACAGGGTCGCGCATGTTCATGTTAGGAGAAGTCATGTCAATTTTTGCACGTAAAACATGTGTTCCTTCTTCAAATTCTCCAGCTTTCATACGTTCGAAGATTTCTAAATTTTCTTCAACAGAACGATTTCTGAAAGGAGAGTCAATTCCTGGTTCAAAAGGAGTTTTACGTTGTTCATTTATTACTTCAGAAGATTGATCATCAATATATGCTTTTCCTTCTTTGATTAATAGTACAGCCCAATCGTAAAGCTGCTGGAAATAATCAGAAGCATAACGTTCTTCCGTCCATTCAAAACCTAACCATTTCACATCTTCGCGAATAGAATCTACGAATTCTTGCTCTTCTTTGTCAGGATTTGTGTCGTCAAAACGTAAGTTTACAGGCGCGTTGTATTTCTGTCCTAAACCGAAGTTTAAGCAGATTGCTTTTGCGTGCCCGATGTGCAAATAACCATTTGGTTCTGGAGGGAAACGAAAACGTAAGTTTTCTTTTGGCATCCCGTTCGCTAAATCATCTTCAATGATTTGCTCGATAAAATTCAATGATTTTTTTTCTTCTTCCATTTTTAATTACGATTGAGTTTGCAAAGGTACAAAATTGACAATAAAAAAGTTATTGAAAATTTAATAGAGAAGAAGATTTAGTTTTTTTATTTTGAAAATTTATATAATTTAAAGTGAATTATTTACAAAAATCTTTATAAAAATTAAATTCGGTAAGAGTTTGGTCATATTTAATGGCCTTTTTGAAATCTTTACATAAACTTCGAGGATCATTACTTAGTAACATTTTTGACATTCCTATCATTGAATATGATTTTGACAAATCAGAATAATTATATTTAATAGATTTTTCAAAATCGTTAATAGCTTTTTTATATTTTTTCCATGAGAAATATAATCTACCCCTTCTAAAATAAGCATCAGGATTCTTATCGTTACTATTTAAAATCTGATTAAATATACTTTCCGCTTTTTCAAAATTATTTTCTTTAAAATGTGCTTCAGTACCATTCTCTAAATTAATAGAATCATTATTTATTTTGATTTCTTGAGAATAAGATAAGATTGAAATTAGTAAGCAAAATATAATTTTCATTGTTAATATCTTTATGTATAAAAATAAACAAAAAAATTAAATTGTCACTTAGAGTTAATAGCTATCCCAAATAAATCTCCAATAATCCGTCTGGTATGTTAATTAACATCGCTTTTTCTTCGCGGTTAACTTCCAAAATCCATTCGTCAATCATCGGAATTAAGATTTGTTTTCCTTGTGCTTCAACTTCAAAATAAGCTTGTGCAGCAGAATCATTAACAGAATTTATTACACCAACTTCGGTATTTGATTGATCATAAATCGTAAATCCAATAACTTCGTGATAGTAAAATGCTGTTCCAGTAAGTTCTGGTAATGTTTTTAGGGGTAAATAAAGTTCGCGATTAACTAAACGATCTACGTCTTCGTTGTCAACATCTTCAAACTTTACTAATAATTTTGTGCCTTGATAAGGCTGTGCAGTTTCGAAAAAAAATGGAACCAGTGTACCATCTTGCTCGATGAACACTGCTTCCAAAGTATTGTATAATTCTGGTTCGTCTGTATCCAAGTGAATGATTAAATTACCTTTGAAACCATGTCTCTTAGTAACTTTACCTAAATAGTAGCAATCATTTTTTGTCATTGGATTCTTTCTGAACTTAAAAATTATTCTTCTGTAGCAACTTCTTCAGTTGTACCTTCTGTTTCTTCAACAGTAGTTTCTTCAGCTTGTGCAGCAGCTTCAACTTCTTGAGCAGCTTTTACACGTGCAGCGTTAACAGCTTTTTCAGCTTCTAATGCAGCAGCTTTATCAGCAGCAGCGTTTGAAGTTAAACCGTCTTTTTTAGCTTGAATTTTAGCATCTTTAGCTTCTAACCAAGCAGCGTAACGTTTGTCAGCTTCTTCTTGAGTAAATGCTCCTTTTGCAACACCTCCTAATAAGTGTTTCTTCATGAAAGCACCTTTGTAAGATAATAAAGCTTTAGCCGTATCTGTAGGTTGTGCTCCTTTTAATAACCATTCAACAGAAGAATCAACATTTAATTCGATTGTTGCAGGATTAGTAATTGGGTTGTAAGTACCTAATTTTTCGATGAAACGACCATCACGTCTTGCTCTTGAGTCAGCAACTACGATGTGAAAGAATGGTTTTCCTTTACGACCATGTCTTTGTAATCTAATTTTTGTAGCCATAGTATAACTAATTAATTATGGGAACTCGTCCCGTTTTACAATTTGAGGTGCAAAGATACATATTTTTATTCAAAAAAATATTTTTAAATTATTATTCAACAATTTATTCAGTAGAATTGATTTTCTAATGTATTTTTAGACATAATTTTTAGAATAAAATGGACAAACAAGAAATACTTACTTTAACACAGGCATACATCAAAAAAACATTTTTAGACGAAGGAACTGGTCACGATTACTTTCATATAGAGCGTGTTGTGGTTAATGCGAAAAAAATTTTAGAAACTGAAAATGCAGATTCTTTTTTGGTAGAATTAGCTGCTTGGACGCATGATATTGGCGATTATAAATTGCATGATGGTGTGGATAAATCAGAAGAATTAATTACAGCGTTTTTACAATCAATCCAGGTTGAAAATGATACAATTAATAAAGTTTTAGAAATTGTTTCACAAGTTTCATTTAGCAAAGGAAATACGCCAACAACTATAGAAGCTAAAATTGTGCAAGACGCCGACCGTTTAGATGCAATTGGTGCTGTTGGTATCGCGCGTTGTTTTGCTTATGGTGGTAGTGTAGGAAATATTTTGTACAATCCATATGACAATTCTAAAGACGCATCGAGTGTACAACATTTTTATGATAAATTATTCAAATTAAAAGATTTGATGAATACCGAAACAGCAAAACAAATTGCAGAAAGTAGAAATAAATATATGGAAAATTTTATCGAAGAATTTTATAGTGAAGTGAGATAAAATTGTAACTTTTCTTAAATTATACCGTCTATAACCAAACTATTAACTATGAAATTTTTTTTTACATTTTTTATTATTCTTATAATATCATCTTGTGTTTCTGTTGAGAAGTATAATGCACATATAGATAAAGCTATTTCTGTAGACGATTTACGAAAAGATGTAGACGTTGCAAAAAAGCAATTGTTGACAAAACATGTTAATATAGACATGTATCACTCAAAAAAGATTATTACAAATAGATTAGATAGTTTTAGTAAATCACTTCAAAACCCAATGAAACCGAACGATTTTCAACGAGAATTATCTAAAGTTGTTTCAAGTTTTGGACATGGACATACAGTTGTTTTTGCGCTGAGTAAACGCCCGACGAAAGAAGAGAAGAAAAAATACAAAAACTCAAAAGGACTTCTAAATCTAATAGAATTAAAATCATTTGATAATCATTTATATTTAAATAGAAATTATTCAAAAGACACGACATTAGTTGTTAATACAGAAGTTTTAGCAATTAATGGAGTTTCGTTTAACGATTTTTATAAACAGTATCAAGATTATAGAAAAGGTGATGGATATATTTCGACTGGAGATAAATACATGTATGCTGGTGGTTATTTACGTTTTCTTAATAATCAGATTGGACTTGTAGATTCTGTCGATATTACTTTCACAAAAAATAACACTGTTTTTACTCAAACTATGAAAAGAGAATTTTCTAAGAAAAAAGACAAAAAATCGATTAAAAGTGTAAAAAATGATTCAATTCCAGAAAAAAAGGTAGAAAAAGTTGCTAAAATAAAATTATCTAAAGAAGATAAAAAACGCAAAAAAGAGTTAGAAAAACATAAATCTGATATCAAAAAATATTTTGTTTATAATAAAAGTAAAAATGATTATCAGCGCGAATTAATTTTCCCAAATAAAGAAGATTCTACAACTGTTATTTTAAATATCAAGTCGTTTTCAATCAGTCATGGTAAAGAAGCTTATCCATTTGTATTTGATTCAATTCAAAAATTGAATGTTAAAAATCTAATTCTTGATATTCGTAATAATGGTGGCGGCTATGCGAAAGATATTAATTATTTATACTCTTTTTTGACTTCAAGAGAAGGAAAACAAACCGTTATGGCAGATGAAATGAAAATAAATTCGAGATTTTCTTTAGTAAAAAATTATTTTAATCAATTTGGTATAGTAGGAAATACAATTACGTTACCATATTCACTTTATACGTATACTAAAACTTTATTGAAAACACATAAAGCGGAAGATGGTTATTTTTATAGATCGACGAATAAAAAGGATTATATCGAACAGCCAAATAAGTATAAAGGTAATTTATATGTCCTAACAAATGGTTCATCTTATTCGGCAACAAGTGTCATTTCTTCTGCTTTGCAAAACGAAGGAAAAGCAATTTTTGTTGGTGAAGAAACAGGTGGTGATTATAATGGAACCGTCGCAGGAAGTATGAAAATTTATGAATTAAAAAATTCAAAATTAAAGTTATTATATGGTTTGATTGATTTTAAACCAAACACTTCACGTGAATTAATAGGACGTGGAGTTATGCCTAATATTCCAATTAGTATGACTTTTGACGATATTTTGAATAAAAAAGATCCACAATTAGACTGGATTTTGAATGATATAAAATCAAAAAAATAAATGAAAATAAAATCAATTCTTTTTTTATTTGTGATCGGATTAATATGTAGTTGTACCTCTGTAAAGCAGTACAATGCACATGTTGATAAAGTTATTGCTGTATCAGATTTAAAGAAAGATGTTGATTTTACGTATAAAAAATTGAAACGTTATCATCCGAAATTAGATTTATATACATCCCAAAAAGAAATAGATTTTAAATTTGATAGTTTCAAAAAAACAATTGATAAACCACTTAAACCGAATGATTTTTATATTAAATTTTTTCCGATTTTCAGAAGTTTAAAACATGGACATACTGATGTTTATCCGTTAAATAAACGATTAGAAAAAAAACAAAAAAAGAAGTACGAAGAATCTAAATCTGCTTTTAATAATTATATTTTTTTTTGGCAAAATGATTCAGTTTTTTTAGTCAAAGATTATTCAAAAACAAATCCAATCGTTTCAGGTTCAGCATTGTTGGCTATAGATAATTATTCTACGAAAGAGCTTTACAATAAGTACAAACAAAGTATTTATGGCGATGGCAACAATAATACGTTTTCAGACAATTATTTTAACCGTACTTTTCTTAATTTCATAACGTTAGATGAAGGTGTTAAAGATTCTGTAGAGCTTACCTTTTTGATGGGGAATAATATTGTTCGCAAAAAATCATACCGTACATTTCCTAAAATTAAGACATCACAACAAGATAAAAAAGATACTGTTTTAACAAAAGTTGTAAAGCAAGAACAACGTAAAATTCGTCTAAAACAGAAGCGTTATGGCTATAGTCGTTCATCAAAATCATATTCTAAAGATTTAAGTTTTCCTACAAATGACAGCACAATTGCTGTTCTCAGAATAAATGATTTCCGAAAAGGTAAAACGAAAGAGCTACATAAAGAAATCTTTTCTGACATAAAAAATCATCACGTAGACAATCTTATTTTAGACATTAGAAATAATGGTGGTGGTTATATAAAAGATGCGCATTACTTATATAGTTATTTGGTTGAAGATTCGAAACCTTTTTTAGGTAAAAAAATTGTCGCGAATAAAACCTCTTTTGGTAAATCGTTGTACAATCTTTTCCCAATTCCTACATATCCTTTATTATGGCTGGGTTCTGGTTATACTTTTTTCTCAACTTCAAAAATGGATAACGAAGAATATGAGTTAAAAATGCCATTTTCTTTTGTCAAAATCGATGAAAATTTAGTCTACAAAGGCAACTTATATGTGTTGATAAACGGAGGTTCTTATTCTGCTTCAAGCCTTATTGCGTCCAATTTACAAATAAAAAATAGAGCATATTTTGTTGGAGAGGAAACGGGCGGAGATTTCAATGGAACAGTTGCTGGATTGATGCCTAAGTTTAAAATGCCACATACAAAGCTCCATTTTTCGGTAGGTACTGTCTATCTTTCTCCAATAGAAATGCGCGAAGAAAAGGGGCGAGGAGTGTATCCTAATAAAGAAATTAAGCAAAATTTAACCACTAAAATAAAGAATTTTGATCCCGAATTAAGTTGGATTTTGAAAGATATTTCCAATGCAAACGAGCAATACAATAAAATTTTAGAGAAATAAAATTATTTGGGCGTTCGGGCGGGCTATCCATTACAATCTTTTTTGTAGACACTGTGTCTACAAAAAAGGATTTTCACTCCTATCCCTAACGCTTTTTGATGTTTGTTATAATAGGATTTTCTCTTAGCATTCTGAGTCTTTCGAAGAATAGTTTACATTTCGACAAGCTCAATGTGACAGCATCTTTTCATAACTTTATGTAATTCTTAAATAAATTCAATAAAAAATATTCGATTGTCATTCTGAGCTTGTCGAAGAAGAATATTTCAATAAAAAAATAAAGTTTATTTCTTCAAACTTTGTTTAATTTTTTTATAATTTTTTGATCGAATAATTTTACCCGAATCAGTAATTAACATAGCGCCATAATCAGGATTTTTATGAATTAATTCTAATCCTTTTTCTTTACCTAAAACCATTATAGACGTGCTATAGCCGTTACACATTTCAGCATCCGGACCAATTACAGTAACGCTTGTTAAGCCAGTTACGGGATAACCAGTTTTCGGATTGATGATGTGTGAATATCGTTTACCGTCAATTAATATAAATTTTTCGTAATCTCCAGAAGTTGTAACGGCGCCATTTTTCATCGTTAAAATATCAGCCGTTTTATAACGTTTAAACGGGTTGATTATACCAATTTTCCAAAGAGAATTATCAGGCTGATTTCCCCAAGTTGTCATATCGCCCGAAGCATCTATAATTCCAGCTTCTATACCCAAATTTTGCATGAAATTTCTGGTTTTTTGAGCAGCATATCCTTTTCCAATTGATCCAAAACCAATTTTCATTCCAGAGAGTTTCAAGAAAATAGTTGAGTTTTTTTCATCTAAAACAATGTTTTTATAACCAATTTTAGCAATTGCTTTATTGATTTCTTCTTGTGTCGGAAGAATTTCTATAGAGCCATCAAATTTCCAGATTTTGTCCATTGCAGCAAAGCTAATATCGAATCCTCCATTTGTGATTTCAGAGAAATAAATTGCTCTTTTTGTCAACTCAAAAACTTCTTTATCAACTTTAATTGGTTTAATTCCTGCATTTTGATTGACTTGTGAAACCTGTGAATCTGGTTTCCAATCAGAGATTAGTTTTTCGATTCGTATAATTTCATCAATTGCTTTATTGATATTTTTTTCCGTAGAAATAGAATCTTTATCAACAAGCGTAATTTTGAATTTACTTCCCATCAAAATTGTATCTCTAACTCCAACCGTTTGAGCATTAGCGTAAATCAGAGCTACAAATACTATAAAAGGGAGTATTTTTTTTAGAATTTCCAAATTATCACATTTTCAAATTAATGAATTATCCTAATAACAATCTGTTAATAATTGACCATTCGTTTTGAATTCATCAAAGGATTTATTTAGATGTTCTTGACAAATTATTTCCAAAATTTTTTCTACATCATGTTGCATTGCCAAAGCGCCACAAATCATAATTGTTCCTCCGTTTTGTAATGTTTCAACAAATAAATTTGCATCTTTTTTGACTAAATCCATCACATATTCAGAATTTTCTTCTCTCGAAAAAGCAATATTGAATTTTGATAAATGATTTCGTTCAATTTGCTTTTCAGTAAATTCAGCATAAGATTTTGTCGTGTCATTATTATGCCTAAATCCGCAATATAAGTGCGTTTCAATCTTTTTAGAGTTCTCATCAATCATTCCTAAAAATGGCGCAATTCCTGTTCCGTTCGCAATCATCACAACCTTTTTTGACTTTTTAGGAAAATGAAAGGTCGAATTATGAACAATTTTTGCTTTTAAAGTCGAATTAATTGACAAATTATTTAAGAATTGAGAACCTAAACCAAACTCATGTAACTTAACAATTAACTGAATTTTGTTGTCAACTTTACCAATAGAATAAAGTCTTTCTCGGTGATCATTTTCTGGATAAACAGCGATTAAATCTCCTGATTGGAACTTTTGATTTGTTGAAATTTTTAAAGAAAAAGTTTTATCATTTTCTTTAAGATTAGTTTTTTCAACAACTTTTAAATTTTTTAGTTTTGGCGTTTTTTCTGAATATAAAGCAGACGTTGTCGCAAGTTTTATTTCAGATTTTTCGTTAAATGAGTTAACCCAATCTGTGAAATCCTCTGGCGATCTATCATTAACAGTTTTGATTTCTACCAAACGATTTGTCCAATTTTGGTTCGCTAAAATTTCATCAATTCTAATAGCAAAGGCGCAATAATCCTCGTAAGCTTTAGATCCAAAACCAATTACAGAATAATTTATAGTTTGTTCTTGAGGTATTTTATTGATTAATTTCTCGAAATTTTTTGCATTTGTAGGCGCATCACCCAAACCATAAGTTGAAGTGAAAATGATGAGTTTTTTTGCTTTCGGAAAAGTTTTATATTGATTAAGTTCTGTCAAAAATGATTTTTCTCCAGCATCTAAAAATTGTTGATGAATTTTATTAGCAAACGTAAGCGTAGAGCCATTTTCGGAACCAACTAAAATAATTGTTTCAGCATCTTCAGCTTTATATTTATTCTTAATTTTTGTTGCTTTTCGTTTTAATGTAATTGCAAATCCTGAATAAATAAAAAACAAAATATTAAGGGACGCAATTCCCAAAATAACTGCCCAAAGCATATTTGTACGCCCAGTGTGTAGATTTAAACTAAGATTTTCGAGAACTTTTGAAGTTGGATAAATGGTTTCATTTTCTACTTTTCCTGTCAATTGATTTACAGTTAATTCGCGGTCTTTTAGTTTTATTTTATAAAATTCTTCTGGATCTTCAGAATCAAATGGAAATTCTATTTTATCAACATCAGCCAATAATGTTGATTTGAAAATTGGAAAATCTTTTAGTTCAATTTGTTTTGAATTTTCGTTTGCAGAAGATGAAATTTCTTGAGCTTCAATTTCTTTATTCGGAATTATTTCAAAACGAATCATAAATAGATATGTTCCAGTTAATGAAATAATTAATATTGGAATTAATAAAATTCTTCCTGTTACAACATGAAAATATTGTGCAAAATAATCTTTATTAATCTTAGCAAAAAAATGACGAATTCCTTGTTGTCTTTTTATGATTAATATTGTTCCAGAAACTGAAATCAATAATAGTAAAAAAGATATTATTCCGACAATAAAACGACCTGTTTCGTGTAAAAATAATGAACGGTGAAGCGAGGTAATCCACTGAATAAATTCACTTTTTTCTTTTGGAGTTCCTAATGCTTTTCCTGTTATTGGATTTACAAATTGTTTAAAATCATTTCCGTCTGCATCAAAGCCTTCTAATGTTACAAATTGATTGTGATTAACACTTAATTCAACCAATTCTGGATAAATTTTTCTAAGTTCGGGCAATGATTGAGCTAAAGTTATTGCATCAAAATTGTCTACTTTATAAGGTTGAGTTTTTTCTACAACTGGGTCAATAGCCAAAATGACTCCTGTAATAGAAGCCATTGTGAGAAATAGAAATGAAATTATTGCTAATGCTAAATGCGCATAGCGCCAAACCGATAAGGTCATGATTATAATTTAGTTCTTATTGTGCTTTATTTAATTTTACGTAACGGATATAACCAGTACCTTCAACTTTTTGAGTAATACCAGCAGTTGTAAGAGGAATTTCGATGTCGTTTACATGATATTGTCCATCTTCTACAGCCGATTCGAAACGTAATTTGTAACCTTTGTTCATTTTAGTTGCATCTATAGCAAAAGTTGTGATGCTACGATCACCAGCAGCTACAGAAGCACCAGTGATTCCATTCAATTTTTCTTTTTTCTTTTTATTGAATTTATCCCATTGTTTGAAACCGTTATACCATTGTTTGTCTGGTCCCATCATGTACAATGTTTTTTCGTAATTACCTTTTGGGTCTATAAGAGAAACCACTACATAGGCTTCTAAACCTTTGTAATTTGTCATTTGTAACATGCATTTATATTTTACACTTTGTGCAGATGCAGTAAGTGCTAATCCGAACATGAAAAGCGCGGTAAATGTTATTTTAAAAAAAGATTTCATTTTGTATAAATATAGATTTTATATCGTTTTTTTTATTTTAAAAAATCGATTGATATTTTGTTTTCTTTTAATGATTCATTTTCAGAAGCTAAATCATAAGCTGTTTCATCAAACTCAGTTTTTGCTTTTTTATTAGCACCTAAACTTACCAAATGTTTTAAGATTACATCATCTTTAGCCATCAAAGCAGCTTTGTGCAAAGCAGTTGTTCCTTCTGAATTGGCAGCATTAACATCAATTTTTAAACCATTTAATAAGTTAAATAAATTAATATCATTTTTGCTTACAGCAACACTATACAATGAACTTCCGTCTGGTTGTGGTGTAGCAAAATTGAATCCATTTTTAGTTAGTATATCTAACTTTTGTTTAAACTCTTCATTTTTTTCACCTGGACGAGGCGTTTTATACGACTGAACTAAATAGTAACCCAAATTTCCTTCTTTCGTTTTGATGTCTGTTTTTGCACCATTTTCTATTAAAAAAGAAATAATTTCTGGCGAACCATTATGAACAGCCATCATCAAAGCCGTTTCTCCTTTAGAGTTTGCTGCATTTATATTTTTAACCTTTGGAAGAGTTAACTGTACTGCATCTAAATTTTTAGAACCAGAAGCATTCATAAATGCATTATTTCCGTCTTTATCCGTTGCATTTACATCAACTCCTTTTGCAATAAAATAGTTGATATTTTCTGTTTGATCTTTTTTCTTAACAAGATTATGTAAAACAT
Organism: Algoriella sp.; assembly: GCF_036647415.1. Classification (NCBI taxonomy): domain Bacteria; kingdom Pseudomonadati; phylum Bacteroidota; class Flavobacteriia; order Flavobacteriales; family Weeksellaceae; genus Algoriella; species Algoriella sp. Next base: position 79,205 of record NZ_JAVXKG010000002.1, on the reverse strand, counting down.
TTTCGCCGTTTTCACCAACCGAATTTGCTTTCAATTTTAAATCTTCTACCAAATATTTATAGGTTGACAAACCATTTGTAGTAGAACGTGTACCCTGAGAAGCAATGATTAATGCATTACCAGTAGGTTTAATACTTTTTTCAATTATTTTTTTCAGGAATTCAACGTTTCCGTTACGAGCAGCGTAATCAAAAGCTGTTTTTCCTAATTCATCAGTATCTTTTAATGATAAACCTTTTGTTGTTAAATAATCAGTTAATTTAAACTCTGTATCATTCGGAATTGCTAAAAGTAAAATAGTAGCACCGTTTGTATATTTTTGTTTTGGATTGATTCCTGCCTTAAAAAAAGCTTCATAAACTGCTGGATTTATTTGTCCGTTACTTGCAGCAAAAGCTAATGGTGTAGCGCCTTTGTCATCTGTTCTATCAATTTCGGTACCTTTTGAAATTAAATAATTTATCAATTCTACATTTCCTCTACTCGCAGCCCAATGGATATACAAACGCCCGTCATGAGTTAGTTTGTCAACACTGTTTCCTGGTTGATCGATCAAATATTTTATCGTTTCCAAAGGAGCTTCATTGTTAATTGCCATACTCACAATATCATGATTTCCACCATTTGCTTGTGCAGGATTATTTCCTTTTGACACTTCTGCTTTAATAGCCGTAACATCTGGTTTAGATTTCCAGAAATTAGCGTTTAGCATCGAATTATCTTGTGCTTTTAAGAAAGAAGACAATAACAACATTGTAAAAAATATTCTTTTCATATCGAATTGAGTATATAGAATTATTATTTAGACTAAATTTAATTAGTGTTCAAAAGTAGAATTTTTTTATCAAAAAAATGACTTTCTACAGATTTTTTAACCAAAACTGAGAAATTTCATCTTAAAATTGAATAATCATGTAGTTATTAGTATGTTGACAAATTATTTTACGTGGCTTTTTTGGGCGTTCCCTTCGGTCGGGCTTTTCGTTACAATCTTCTCAACTTCGTTTCAAAGGATTTTCACTACAATCCCTAACGCAAAAACATCATTTTATTAATTCAATTTAAATAGCTCGTTTTTTGTATTTTAGCAGAACATAGAAATAATAAAATCCATTGGACTTCCTTATAAAAACTGAACAATTCAAGACGTTTTCCGAATTAAAAACAATAAATAATCCACACTATTCTATTTTAGTTTTAGAAGGAAGAACATCGTTTTCTATTGATACTAATTTGTATGAATGTAGTGGGAAAAACATTATTTTTTTAACACCTTATCAAGTGTTACAATGGCAAAACGCAGAATTTGAATCATTGTATTTATTGCAATTTCATGGAGATTATTATTGTATAGAGTATCATAAAAAGGAAGTGGCTTGTAATGGAATTTTGTTCAATAATATTTATGCAGAACCCTTTGTTCCTGTTTCGGATTCGGTATTTGAAGATATTATTCAAGCAATTTTTAACATCAAAAAGTTAGAAAATACGACCGAAAGTTATAATCAATCAATTATAAAAACCTACTTGCAATTAATTTTAGCATTGTGTAGTAAAGAGAAACAAATTAATTCATTAGAAATAGATGAAATGGATTCTATTTCACCAGAAATTTCTGATTTTAAAGAAGTGCTTGACGCAAATTTTATCCAAAATAAATCAGTTGCTTTTTATGCCGATTATTATGCTTTATCAATTGATGTGTTTAGTAAAAAAATCAAAAAGAAATTTGGGAAAACACCTTCAAAATTAATTCAAGAACGAATGATTCTAGAAGCTAAAAAACGATTACACTTGACGTATAAAAGCATTAAAGAAATTGCCAACGAATTGGGTTTTGATGATGAATTTTATTTTAGCCGTTATTTTAAAAATCATGTTAATGTTTCTCCAAAAGTTTTTCGTGAAAAAGTAGGAATTTCTATTGTGGCAAAATAATCTATGCAATAACCTTTTTTATCCATTCCACAGGCGATTATCTCTTCTTAATTTTGAGAATTATTTAAAAAGATTTAGAATGAATAAAATAATTCAATTTTTCGCAGATTCACAAAAACAATTTATCAATATACTTCGAATTTCAATTTTCATTGTGATGGCTTGGATTGGAGGCTTAAAAGCGTTTCCGTATGAAGCTGATGGAATTGTTGCCTTTGTAAGCAATAGTCCTGTGATGAGTTTTTTCTATAATAATAGTCAAAATACACTGACGAATGAAGAAGGTAAAACGGTAGCAGAGTATACGCAATATAAAAATCCGGAAGGAAAAACAGTTTTGAAGAATATAGAATGGCACAAAAGTAATGGTACTTATATATTTTCTTACGGATTGGGAATTGTAATTGTAGGAATCGGAATTTTAGTTTTATTAGGAATTTGGTTTCCTAAAATTGGATTTTTTGGAGGATTTTTAACATTTGGAATGTCACTTGTAACTCTTTCGTTTTTGATAACAACACCAGAAACTTTTGTACCGAATTTGGGAGGAGATTTTCCGACACCTCATTTTGGATTCCCGTATCTTTCGGCAGCAGGAAGATTGGTTATAAAAGATATAATTATGTTAGCTGGAGGTTTAGTTATCGCATCGGAAAGTGCTAAAACTATTTTAAAACAAAAGACGAATAACTAAAATTATTCGTCTTTTGTGTATTTATTCTTCACGTCTTGGTCCATTTTCTCTCGATTTTAAGACATTTTCTACATCTTCTAATTTAAAGCCTTTCGCTTTTAGCAAGATTAAATAATGATACATCAAATCTGCAGCTTCGCCCAAAAATAAATCGTCATTATTGTCTTTTGCTTCAATCACAATTTCTATGGCTTCTTCGCCAACTTTTTGAGCAATTTTATTAATTCCGCGTTTGTACAATTTATTTGTATACGAATCGGGATCATTATCCAAATCTATTCTATCATGAATTGTTTGCTCCAATTCATAGACAAATCCATGATTAGAAATTTCTGTAAAACATGTTATAGAACCCGTGTGGCAAGTTGGTCCGTAAGGTTTTGCTTTAACCAAAATGGTGTCGCTATCGCAATCTATTGCAATGTTTTTTACTTCTAAAAAATTTCCAGATTCTTCGCCTTTTGTCCATAATCTGTTTTTTGAACGCGAATAAAAAGTTACTTTCCCTAATTCTTGCGTTTTTACAAAAGCTTCTTCGTTCATATAACCTAACATCAAAACCTGATTGTTAAGGTGATTCTGAATGATAACGGGAACTAATCCGTCATCAGATTTATTGAAATCGATTTTCATCGTATCGGAATATTTTGTTGTTTTAAATAATTTTTGAGCGTTGGAATCGGAATTTCCCCAAAGTGAAAAATACTTGCAGCCAATCCGCCACTTGCTTTTGTTTGAGTAAAAACTTCGGTAAAGTCGTCCATTTTTCCAGCTCCTCCAGAAGCGATTACAGGTAAATTTACGCTTTCGGCAACAGCTTTTGTAATATCAATTTTGAAACCAGCTTTTGTTCCATCACCATCCATTGATGTTAATAAAATTTCGCCAGCACCCAATTCTTCTACTTTTTTTACCCAATCTAATGTTTCCCATTCGGTTTCAATTTTTCCACCGCTTACAAAAACTTTATGCGTTCCGTTTACATCTCTTGTGTCAACAGCAACCACCACACATTGCGAGCCAAATTGAGCTGCTAAATCTGTGATTAATTGTGGATTTTTTACAGCAGAAGAATTTACAGAAACTTTGTCTGCACCTGCTTGTATCACTGCTGAAGCGTCTTCTACAGAATTTATTCCGCCACCAACCGTAAATGGAATATTAATCGCCGAAGCAATTTTTTCGACCATTTCTGCTAATGTTTTACGCTTTTCTAAAGTTGCTGTAATATCCAAAAACACCAATTCGTCAGCGCCTTCTTCTACATATTTTTTCGCTAATTCCACTGGATCTCCAGCATCGCGTAATCCTTCGAAATTAATTCCTTTTACCGTTCTTCCATCTTTGATGTCGAGACACGGAATGATTCTTTTTTTTAACAAGTAGTTATGTGTTTATGTTATTCTGTTTTTAAGTAAGAAAGTTATATAGTTGCGTATTAATTATGTTTTTTAGTGTTGAAGTTTAAAGATGATTTAAATGGTAAATAATTATTAACTTAACCACATACCAACCTAACCACTAACTGAATAACTTAGAAAGATCTTTCAACTGAATTCTTCCTTCATAAATCGCTTTTCCAAGAATTGCGCCTTCGCAACCTAATTCTTTCACTTTAATTAAATCATCGATGGAAGAAACGCCACCCGAAGCAATTAATTTAACATCCGCAGCAGCTAAAACTTCTGCATACAATTCGTTCGAAGTTCCTTGTAACATACCATCTTTCGCAATATCTGTACAAATAACATAATCAATTCCTTTGGCTTTATATTCTTTTATAAAATCAATGACGTCCAATTCTGAAGTTTCTAACCAACCGTGAGTTGCAATTTTACGGTCTTTTGCATCAGCACCCAAAATAATTTTTTCACTTCCGTATTGAGAAATCCATTCTTCAAAAATAGTTGGATTTTGTACCGCGATACTTCCACCTGTAATTTGATTTGCACCACATTCAAAAGCAATTCTAATATCATCATCGGCCTTAATTCCACCACCAAAATCAACTTTAAGATTAGTTTTAGAAGTGAGTAATTCTAAGATTTTATAATTGATGATTTGCTTTGATTTCGCTCCATCTAAATCCACCAAATGCAAATATTCGATTCCGTGATCTTCAAATTCTTTTGCAACCTCCAACGGATTTTCGTTGTATATTTTTTTTGTATCGTAATCGCCTTGCGATAATCTGACGCATTTTCCGTCGATAATATCTATTGCTGGGATGATTCTCATTGTTCTTCTGTTTCTAAGTTGATAAGTTTTTAAGTGTTTATGTTAATGAGTATCTATATAACTAAAACACCTAAAAACTTAAGAACTTTATCGCTATTTTAATTCTTTCATTATTTCTTGAACAGCTCTTTCCAGTTGTGGATCTTTATTTTCTAATCGATCCATAAATGTATTTTTAATATAAATATCTGGAGCAACTCCTGTTTTTTCTAAATTCTTCCCATCTAAACTATATGTTCCCCAAGAAGGAAGTCTGTATGATGAGCCATCTACAAGTCCTTTTGCAGATGTGAAAATAATCCAACGGTAAGTTTCTTGTCCTATTATTTTTCCTAATTTTAAAGCTTTAAAACCTTCTGCGGTCATTTCTGCATCACTCAAAGAATATTCGTTAATTAGTAAAACAATTGGCTTTGCGGCTGGTGCAAAATTTGGTTGAACAGTTAATTGACCTTCACGATATTTCCATTTTAGATAAGGTCGTTGCGCCAAAAAGTTCAAGACTTTATCATGAACATTTCCTCCAGTATTAAAGCGTAAATCTAAAATAACTCCATCTTTTTGATGTTCCTGCTCTACCATATCCAATAAAAAAACGTCTAATTCGCTTGTAGACATATTTTTCATGTAGGAATACGCAATTCTATTGTTACTTAACTGATTAACTCGCTGTTTGTTTTCGAAAATCCACTCGTCATACAATAGATTTTTTTGTTCATTATTAGAAATAGGATGAAGTTTTGTTAAGATTGTTTTTCCATCACGGTTAAACTCTACTATTAATTCTTCAACTTTTTTAGGAGTTGTAAAATACAATTCACGATTATTTGATTGATCAATTTTTTGACCATTTACAGAAATCAACTCATCACCAGGTTTTATGTCTATATTTTTTAGAAAAGCAGGAGATTTTCGTGTGATTTTATCAACAATATAAGGTTCGCTATTTTTGAAAATAATTCCAGTTTCGTTCGTGAAATAGTTTAGTAATTTTGTTTCCTCTTTTCCTGTTGATGAAAATCCTAAATGCGAAGAATTTAACTCTCCTAAAAGATCATTTAGTAAAACACGCAAATCATTTCTGCTATTAACATAAGGTAAATAAGTTGCGTATTGTTCTTTTTTCGCTTTCCAATCTATACCATGAAAATTTTCATCATAAAAATTTTCTTCTACTCCAGCCCAAGCTTCATCGTACATTTGATTAAATTCTGAAGCCAAGTTTTTATTGAACGAATATTTTAAATTGATTTTTTCTGGATTTGTAGAATTAACACCAAATTTGTAGATAGAATTATCAATCAAAGCGAAAAGATTTTTCTCATTTTTTAGAATAAAATTAGCGCCTTTATTAAATATTTTATCTGTTTTTTCTTCTTCAAAATCAGCGGTTGTCTTTCTGTATAACTGAAATTTACCATTTTCTTGATTGGTGTTATAGAATAAAAATTGCTTTTTATCATCCTCAAAAACAAAAGGATTGGTTTGATATCCAAAACGATCTGTCACTAACTCGATTCGTTCCAAGAATCCTTCAGGATTAACAGTTAATGCTTTAAAATCGTTCTTTTCTTCTTTTTTCTCTTTCTTCTCAACCTTTTTTTCTTCGACAAATAAATTATCGAATTTCTCTGATTTATAAGCTTGATCGAACCAATCTAAAGAAGCGCGGTAAACACTTGATTCTTGCATTCCCAAAGGATATGAAGGATTTTTTCTATCGCTTGAAAAATAGATGTATTTTCCGTCTGGAGACCAAGTAGGATCTGCTTCGGAAACACCCGTTTTGGTAAGATTTACAGTTTGATTTTTTTTGATATGATGAATAAAAATATCTAATTCGAAATTTCGTTTAGCTGAAAATAAAACATATTCTCCATTGGGAGAAAAAGACGGTTTTGAATTCTGAAATGCCCAAATTTCATCTGTTACAATGGTTGAAGATTTTAATGATTTTAAATCTAATAATCTTACTTCATCACGACCGCTCAAATAAACCGCTTGGGTAAAATCATTATTGAATGTAATGTCGCGGTTATTTTTGGTGTCAGAAGTTAATTGTTCACTTTTTCCTTTTCCATCTGCCGAAATTTTAAACCAGTTTTGATAACCATTATATGTTTGATTATAAACTAAATTTTTATTGTCTTTTAACCATTTTACTTCTAAAACACGCTCGTTTCCATTTGTTATTTGATTAATAAATTTACCTTCATTATCAGAAACAAAAATAATTCCTCGACTAATAAATGCCATTTTTTTACCATCAGGAGAAACATCAAAATAGGAAATTGTATTTTCTATTTCAAAACTTTGTTCTTTTGATAAAATTTTGTTTGTATTTACATTGATTAAAATAGGAGTTGTAGACTTAGTTGTATTATCATAAATAAATAATTGATAATCTTTCTCGAAAATAACTTTAGATCCATCAGCAGAAACAAATGGTTTTTTGATTGAAGTATCGAACTTTGTTAACGCTTCTTTTTTACCATTTTCAATTTTATAAAGATTGTATTCGCCATTGTTTTCATCTGAAATAAAATAGATAGTACCATTTTTATCTACACTTGGACTAAAATCTTTTCCGTTATAATCAGTATATTGTTTAAAGGAATTCGTCTTTGGATTATATGCTAATAAATCTGGATTATTTTCTCCTTTGTAACGTTTTCTTGTCGTTTGTCCAGCACTTTCTGTAGAGTTTGTAAATATAAATTCGCCTGTTGGTGTTTCTACTAAACCATTTGTTGTGTTAAAATAATTTGTAAATAATGGTTGAGAAGTTTTACCATTGATGTCAATTTTAAAACTTCCAAAATTATTGTTTTGATTAGACGTGTAATAAATAGTTTTACTATCCCAACTCCAACTTTCCATTTCATCTTTTGCTTGGTGAAATGTTAATTGTTTAATTTGTCCACCATCAACAGGTAAAAGATAAATATCATAATTACCATATTGATTTGAACTAAACGCAAGCCATTTACCATCTGGAGAAATACGAGGATTTATTTCTTCGCCTTCTAATGCTGTAATACGAGATGCGTTTCCACCAACAGAATTTACTTTCCAAATATCTCCATCGTAGCTAAAATAAGCGATTTTTCCATCAGGACTTAAAGAAGGTGTAGAGGTAAAATATACTTTTTCTTGCGCAGAAAGTTGACAAATTGTAAATGCACTGAGTAGAGTAAAAAATATTTTTTTCATGTGTGAGTATTAGTTTCTATAAACTTAGGAAGTTTTTCAATATTTGTTCGCCAATTCCAGCAGATTTTTCTGGGTGAAATTGTGTTGCGTAAAAGTTGTCTTTATGTAATGCGGCTGAATATTCTAAAATATAATCCGTTTTGGCAATCGTATATTCAGAATTTTCGCAATAAAAACTATGAACATAATAGATGTCCGAATCTTTTTCAGTTTTATTAAATAACGACGTTTTCAAATCGTAAATCGTATTCCAACCCATGTGTGGAACAATCTCCGTTGATGGAAATAATTTCACTTTAACAGGAAAAATTCCTAAACAATCTGTATTTCCTTCTTCCGAATATTGACACATCAATTGTTGTCCTAAACAAATACCTAAAGTTGGTTGTTTTAAGTTTCGGATTACTTCATCTAAACCTTTTTCTTTCAGATAAGCCATTGCAGAACTTGCTTCTCCAACTCCTGGAAAAATTACTTTATCTGCATTTTGTAAGGTTTTAAAATCATCTGTAATTATTGCTTCAAAACCCAAACGAGTTACCGCATTATACACTGATTTCGCATTTCCTGCATTGTATTTTATTATTGCTATCATTATTTTATTTTTTGTGATTAAGTTATGAAGTGTTTATGTTGTTAAGTTTTTAGGCTAAAACATAAACTTAAACACTTTAAAAACTGTCCAACTTAAAAACTACTACAGCATTCCTTTCGTCGACGGTAATATCATTTTTTCTGGATCACGTTTTACGGCAACTTTTATAGCTTTTGCAAATGCTTTGAAAATAGCTTCTATTTTGTGATGCTCATTTGTGCCTTCTGCTTTGATGTTTAAGTTCGCTTTTGCACCATCAGTAAACGATTTGAAGAAATGATAAAACATTTCTGTTGGCATTTGACCAATCATTTCACGCTGAAAATCTGCTTCCCAAACTAACCAATTTCTTCCACCAAAATCAATCGCAGCTTGCGCTAAACAATCGTCCATTGGTAACGTAAATCCGTAACGCTCGATACTCAATTTATTTCCTAAAGCTTGTGCAAAAACTTCACCTAAGGCAATCGCCGTATCTTCTATCGTGTGGTGTTCGTCAACTTCCAAATCACCATCAACTTTTATCACTAAATCCATTTGTCCGTGACGCGCAATTTGATCTAACATATGATCGAAAAAGTGTAAACCTGTAGAGATGTCAGACTTTCCTGTTCCGTCAAGATTTAGGTTGATTTTAATTTTCGTTTCGTTTGTATTTCGAATAATTGAAGCAGTGCGATTTTGCAATTTTAAAAACTCATAAATATCTTTCCAAGAAGTTGTTTTCAAAGCAATCGCATCATTCAAATCTTCGTCATCGGTGATTTCGTTAGCTCCCAAAGATTCATCATTCGCAATAAAAATTCCTTTTGAACCTAAATTTTGAGCTAATTTAACATCGGTAATTCGATCACCAATCACAAAAGAATTGATTAAATCATATTCAGGATTGTTGATATATTTCGTCAATAAAGCAGTTCCAGGTTTACGTGTTGGTGCATTTTCGTGTGCAAATGTTTTGTCGATGTAAATATCTGTGAATTTTACTCCTTCGTTTTCGAAAGCTTTCACCACAAAATTCTGAATCGGCCAGAATAATTCTTCAGGATTTGCAGGTGTTCCCAAACCATCTTGATTGGTCACCATCGCCAATTCGTAATCCAATTCTTTTGCAATTTTACCTAAATAATTAAACGCTTCTGGATAAAATTCTAATTTAGAAAAGCTATCGACTTGGTAATCCGCAGGCTCCAAAATCATGGTTCCGTCGCGGTCTATGAATAGTAGTTTTTTCATAATAAGTTCTTCTGTTTTTATGTGATGAAGTTTTTAAGTTATTTGTTTTTTATATGTTTAATGTAACCTGCAATCATTTTCCCAACCTCTTCACTTTTGCTAATTAATATTTTATATTCATCCTCTGTTATATATTTCAAATCTTTAGAGAGTAAAAAGTAATATTTTAACTCCTCTAATGAGGTGTCTGAAATGTTATAAAAATGGATTTGATGAGTCTTCGTTTGTTTTTTATAACCTTCTACAATATTTGCGGGTACAGAAATTGCACAACGTTTCATTTGATTCGATAATGCAAAAATTTCTGCTTTTGGGTATTTTTCAACCATTTTATATACTTCCAAAACAAGTTGATGTGCTATTTTCCATAAATTTAAATCATAGACTAATCCCATATTTTCTAGGTTTTAAGGTTAATAGTTCTTAAGTTAAGCAATAAGTTTTTAAGTTAATCAGTTAGTAAGTTTTTCAGTTTTAAAATATTTGGATTTAGTTCCACCCCATCAACATAATTAACTATAAATTTTAAAACTTGCCAACATAAACACTTAACAACTTAAGAATCTCAATAAGTTTCCCGTTTTCCTCTTCCGTTCCCACAGTTATTCTTAGACAATTTTCGCATAAATCATCTTTTGTGCGATTACGAATAATAATTCCTTTTTCTACCAGTTGATTGTAGCGTTCGTCTGCATTATCAACCTTTATTAAAATAAAATTAGCATCGCTTGGGTAGATTTTTTTAACGAAAGAAATTTCTGTTAAAGCCTTTTCTAAAACATTTTTTTGTTGAATAATTAACTTTGTAGCATCAATCACTTTATTATAATTGCTTAAAATTTCAATTGCTTTTAATTGTGTTAATTGATTGATATTATAAGGTGGTTTTATTTTGTTTAAAACGTCTACAATTTCTTGTGAAGCATATAAAATTCCCAAACGAATTCCTGCCAAACCAACCGCTTTTGATAAAGTTTGAGTGACAATTACATTCGGATAATTTTGGATTTCTTGCATCCAAGAAGTTTCATTTGCGAAATCAATATAAGCCTCATCAATAATTACCAAACCATTGAAACGATTGACGATTTCTAAAATCGAATCTCGCTTAATAATTTCTCCTGTTGGATTATTTGGAGAACACAAGAAAATCATTTTTGTATTATCATCTACTTTCTCGAAAATATCGTCAATATTTGGTTGAAAATCTTTTTCGTTTAATAAAGATTTACGGTATTCTATCGCATTTAAATTAGCTAAAACACTGTACATTCCGTACGATGGAGAAATTGCAATTACATTATCTTGATTCGGTTCGCAAAATGCTCTGAAAATTAAATCTAACACTTCGTCACTTCCATTTCCTAATAAAATTTGATTCGTAGGAAAGTTTTTGATTTCACTTAAAATTGTTTTCACATTGCGTTGCAAAGGATCAGGATAACGATTTAGTCCATTGTTGAACGGATTCTCGTTCGCATCTAAGAAAACGAAATCGTCATTTATTTCCTGAAATTCGTCACGCGCCGAAGAATACGCTTTCATGGCTTTTACGTTGGGACGAATGATGTTGTTTATGTTGAATTGGTTCATTGTTTTTAATTTTTTGTCATTCCGACGTTAGGAGGAATCTAAGATTCTTCGACAGGCTCAGAATGACAATTACTTTAAGTCTTTTAATCTCAGAGTTACTGCATTTTTGTGTGCAAATAATTCTTCGGCTTCGGCCATTAATTCTATTGAAGGACCGATATTTTGAATGCCTTCTGCTGTTAGTTTTTGGAAAGTAATTTTCTTGATAAAACTATCCAAAGAAACGCCTGAATAATTCTTTGCATAGCCATTTGTTGGTAAGGTGTGATTAGTTCCAGAAGCATAATCTCCAGCCGATTCGCACGAATAATTCCCTAAGAAAACAGAACCTGCATTGATGATTTTATCGATGTAATTTTCAGCTGTTTCACAAGCGAAAATCAAGTGTTCTGGTGCATAAATATTCGAAAAAGAAACACATTCTTGAATAGAATTCAAAACAATTCCTCTCGAATTTTCTAAAGCTTGAGCGGCTAATTCTTTTCTTGGTAAAATGGCTAATTGAGTATTGATTTCAGAAATAGTTTCGTTTAAAGTATTCTCATTATTCGTCAATAAAATCACTTGCGAATCGATTCCATGCTCGGCTTGCGACAATAAATCAGCCGCAACATATTTTGGAATAGAAGTTTCATCTGCAATTACTAAAACTTCGCTTGGGCCAGCGGGCATATCAATCGCAACGCCAAAATTTTGAGCAACTTGTTTTGCAGCCGTTACATATTGATTTCCTGGGCCAAATATTTTATCAACTTTCTGAATTGTTTCTGTTCCAAAAGTTAAAGCTCCAATCGCTTGAATTCCGCCAACTTTGTAGATTTTTTCAATTCCGATTAAATTTGCTGTGTACAAAATAGCAGGATGAACTTTTCCTGATTTATTAGGTGGTGTGCACAAAATAATATTTTCACAACCTGCCAATTTTGCTGGAATTCCTAACATTAAAGTTGTAGAAAATAAAGGAGCTGTTCCACCAGGAATGTAAATTCCTACATTTTCTATTCCACGAGATTCTCTCCAACAATTTACACCTTTTGTGGTTTCAATTACTTTTATTTCTTCACGTTGTACTGCGTGAAACTTCTGAATATTAGAAGCTGCTAATTGAATCGCTTGTTTTAATTCTTCTGAAATTAAGGATTTAGCTTCTTCAATTTCTTCAAGAGAAACTTCCAAAGAGCTTAATTTAACTTTGTCAAATTTTTCTGTAAAATCAATTAAAGCTTTATCTTTTTCGGATTGAATCTTTTCAAAAACATCTAAAACGATTTTTTGTAAATCTTGTGCCTCCTTTGTTGGACGTGATGTTAACGCTGACCAATCCGAAAGCTGAGGGTTTATATATGTTTGCATTTCTTTTAAGTTTTTAAGTTTTTAAGTTTTCAAGTGTTTAGGTTGTTAAGTTCAATATGTTTCAAGTCGAAACTTTAAAACTTACCAATTTTATCACTTAATTACTATAAAATCATTTTCTCAATTTCTAAAACCAAAATTCCTTCGGCACCCAATGTTTTTAATTGCTCAATAATATCCCAAAAAGTATCTTCTTTAATTACAGTGTGGATTGACGACCAACCTTCTTCGGCAAGAGGTAAAATCGTAGGCGATTTCATACCAGGAAGTAAAGCGATAATTTCGTTTAACTTGGCGTTTGGAGCGTTCAATAAAATATATTTATTTTCGGAAGATTGCTTTACAGCTTCAATTCGGAACAAAAGTCGATCAAGAATGGCTTGTTTTTCTGTGTTCAGATTTTTGTTTGAAATTAATACCGCTTCAGATTCTACAACCGTTTCAACTTGTTTCAAACCATTTGTCAATAAAGTAGAGCCGGTAGAAACAATATCGAAAATTGCATTTGCCAAACCAATACTTGGCGCAATTTCTACACTTCCTCCAATTTCTTCAATTTTTACATTAATATTATTCTCATCGAAGTAGTTTTGTAAAATTTTAGGATAAGAAGTGGCTATTTTTTTGTCTTGAAAATAACTTAAATCCGTATAAATTTCATCTTTTGGAATTGCTAAACATAATTTGCAAGCAGCAAAACCTAATTGACGAATTTGAGCAACATCTTTGTCTTTTTCCCAAACTTCATTTTCTCCTAAAATGCCAATGTCTGCAACGCCTTGCTCCACATATTGCGGAATATCGTCGTCGCGTAAAAACAAAACTTCGATAGGGAAATTAGAAGATTCTGTTCTTAATTTTCGGTTGCTTGTAGAGATTTTAATTCCACAATCTTTTAATAATTCGAGTGATTTTTCACTTAATCTTCCACTTTTCTGAATGGCAATTTTTAATTTACTCATTTTTAATATTTTATATTTTTTAATGATTGAGTAAATCGAAGATTAAATTATAAAGAAAAACAAAAAAAATCCCGTTCGATTTACTCAAACGGGACTTAGATATTTTGATAAATTAATTACATACCACTATCTGTTCGCTTGAGTGCAAATATGATGGTGATGATGATGTAATTGATTTGTGTACATTTTTACTTTTTGTTATTGCAAATGTATAAATGATTTCTGAAAGAAATTTAAAAAATAAGGAATTATTTTTTAATAAATTTTTTCGAAACGATTTTATCACCTGTTTTTATTTTGATAATATAGGTTCCTGTATTTAGGTGTTCTACGTTGATTGATTGTTGGTTATCTGCTTTTAAAATAAATTTTCCAACTAAATCATAAACTTCTACTGAGTCTATTTTTTTAGTTGTATTAATATTTAAAACATGAGAAGCAGGGTTTGGATAAATAATAGTTTCTGTTTTGTGATACTCATCTAATCCTAAATTTTCTAAGTCAATGATATTAACATTATCAATAATAAAACTAGAACCATAGTTGTCAAAACTAAAATCCACTTCTGTTATTTCATTGTTTAAACTAGAAATAGTAGTTTCTTTTACTTTGACATTATCTAAAAAATATATAACTTTTTTCGCTTTTAGATCGACTTCTGCTTTTACATTATACCATTTTTTAGGAATCCATGTACCAACAGGAATACTATTATCCATATCTTCATAGGCTACTTTTCCGTCATAGTAAAAAAGTAAACCACCAATCAAATCAAAATCATTATTTTCGTTATATAAAGCTAACATCTCATAATCAGAATTATTAGCATCTTCTAAATACACATCAGCTGAAATAGAATATTTACGATACTTAGTAATAGGATAAGTAATTCCTCCCCAATTACCTTCTTCGATATCATCATTTAAAACTTGCACGGCATTTGTGCCATCACTAGAAAATGAGTTAATAACCTTAGAGTTATTATCTGAAACATATCCCCAATTATTCCAATTTTGTTGAGTGTTCATACTTCCTAAAGTAAAACCTTCGGAAGTTTCGAAAGATATTTTTTTGTTTTGAGCAATCGTATTAATTGATAAGATGCTTAGTAAGCCAAATAGTAAATTTTTTTTCATATAATATTAATTTAAAAATAATTAAGAGGCAAAAATGAAGAATATCTTTGGAATAAAAAATAAAACAATATTATATTTGAGTTGGGTATAATCCTTGTTAATACTAAATATATCTTTAATTTAGAGTAATTTTGTAAAAAATCTATTAAATAGATGTTAGAAAAAAAAGAAACACAATACGAAAAAGTAGTTTTAATTGGATTGGTTACACAAAAGCAATCTGAAGAAAAACTAACTGAATATATGGATGAGTTGGAGTTCTTGACTTTTACAGCTGGTGCTGAAGTTGCGGCTCGTTTCACCCAAAAAGTAGATAAACCTGATCCTAAATTTTTTGTTGGTAGTGGAAAACTGAACGAAATATTAGATTATGTTATAGAACACAATATTGATACACTTATTTTTGATGATGAATTATCACCATCTCAGTTAAAAAATATTGAGAAAGTTGTAGAACGTAAGGTGATTGATAGAACACAATTAATCCTAGATATTTTTGCTCAACGTGCACAAACATCGTATGCGCGTACACAAGTAGAATTGGCGCAATATCAATATTTACTTCCTCGATTAACACGTATGTGGACTCACTTAGAGCGTCAGCGTGGTGGTATCGGAATGCGTGGTCCTGGAGAAACGGAAATCGAAACGGATAGACGTATTATTCGCGACCGTATTACTTTATTGAAAGAAAAACTGAAGGTTGTTGACAAACAAATGGCAACGCAACGTAAAAATCGTGGACAATTGGTTCGTGTGGCGTTGGTTGGATATACAAACGTGGGGAAATCTACGTTGATGAATGTTTTGTCAAAATCGGATGTTTTTGCAGAAGATAAATTATTTGCAACTTTAGACACGACGGTTCGTAAAGTTGTAATCGGTAATTTACCATTTTTGTTAACAGATACAGTAGGGTTTATTCGTAAATTACCAACTCAATTGATCGAGTCTTTCAAATCGACATTAGATGAGGTTCGCGAAGCAGATTTATTGGTGCATGTTGCGGATATTTCGCATGAAAGTTTCGAAGATCATGTGAATTCTGTAAACGAAATTTTAGCAGAAATAGATTCTAAAGATAAACCAACAGTAATGGTTTTCAATAAAATTGATAATTTTTCTTATGTTAAAAAAGCAGAAGATGATTTATCTGAAATGAAATTTGAAAATTATTCGTTAGAAGATTGGAAACGTACTTGGATGTCGAAAAGTGAATATAAAACTTTGTTTATTTCGGCAACTGAAAACGATAATTTAGAAGAATTACGTAAAACGATTTACGAAGAAGTAAAAGATATTCATACCAAACGTTTTCCTTACAATAATTTCTTGTTTCAGTATTATGATGACGAGGGTGTTGATGAAGATTTAAACGAAGAAAAAGAAGATTAAAATACAAAAGAGTTCAAGAGATTGAGCTCTTTTTTTATTTTTACAAAATATGATTAAAACAAAAGTCGGATTTGGTATTTTACTTCCGCTCGTGGTTCTTTTAGGAGTTTTAATGTTTGTAAACTCATTGTTTTTAGCTTCATTTAAAGTTAAATCATCAGAAAAAATATTCTTTGTAATTGGATTTTTATTGATGTCTTATTTTCTTTTTAAAACTTTAAAAGACATTTTATTAACTTGTAGATTTATTAGGATAAACCGTGATAAAAATGTTTATATTTTCAATAAATCAATCGGAAAGATTAATAAAGTAACTGAATTTCGTCAATATTCAAAATTAGGTAATAGTTTAGTTTTAATTATTGAATGTGATGAGAAAAGTATCAAAATTCCACAATTTTATTATCGAAACTATTATCCAATAAAAGAATTTTTGAAAAAGGAATTAATGATTGAAATTATTAAATAATATAAAAAATAGTTCTTCTATGACTTAGTTTTATTTAATCTATTTATTGACAAAATTATAGCAAATAAAAGTATAGTTATTTGAACATAAGATGTAATAGGAATTTCTGTAAAATTATTTTGTATGTTAAAAAGTTTACTAACTAAAACGAATGTTAGAAAAATAATAAAAAAATAAGGTTTTCGAAAGTTCATAGCAAGACATTTATTTAAAGTTACTTAAAATAATTTATAAAAAGTATTTATTTTTAAAATTATGATTCTAAACGATATAAAATCTACTTTACATGATTTGGCAAATGCAGATAAAGCCAAAATTCTGAGCCGATATTTCAAAACTGGAAAGGGAGAATATGGCGAAGGAGATCAGTTTTTGGGAATTACTGTTCCAGATCAGCGTTTGGTTGCGAAGGAATTTTATCAAACCGTTTCCATTAGATGAAATTAAAAATTTATTGAGTTTTGATATTCATGAATATCGTTTAACAGCTTTGTTGATGTTAGTTTTGAAATATGAAAAGACAAAAGATACAGACTTCAGAAAAGAAATTGTTGATTTTTATCTTACGCAAACGTCACGTATTAACAATTGGGATTTGGTGGATACAAGTTGTCACAAGATTTTAGGTCATTTTGCTTTTCATCAAAATCAAGAAAATATCTTGTATGATTTGGCAAAATCAGAAGATTTATGGGAAAAACGAATGGCTATTGTTTCCACTTGGTATTATATAAAGAACAAAGCATTGGAAATTGTACCCGAAATAGTTGTTATAAATCTTAACCATCCGCATGATTTAATGCACAAAGCAAATGGCTGGATGTTACGCGAAATGGGAAAAAAGGATGACGAAAAATTAATTCATTTCTTAGACGAATATACGTTGCAACTTCCACGAACAACTTTGCGTTACGCTGTAGAAAAAATAGATCCTGCGCTGAAAGAGTATTATATGAAATTGAAGTAGACAATAATGCATAAAAAAAAGTCGCTCTGTGAGCGACTTTTACTATTGTATAAAGAATAAATTTTTATAAAATAACGTGACCTAATTTTGTTAATTTTTGATGATCTAATAACTTAATTTTTCGACCTTCAACTTCAATTAATTCATCTGTTTTAAATTCTGAAATCAATCGGATTGCAGATTCTGTTGCCGTACCAATCAAATTCGCCATTTCTTCTCTTGTTAAAGAAATATTGATAAATCCATCTTTATCTGTTCCTAGCTTTCCTTCTAACAAAATTAAAACTTCTGCTAAACGCTCGCGAACAGTTTTTTGCGCTAAATAGGTAATTGTACGTGCATATTCACCTAAATCTTTTGCAATTCTTTGTAAAACATTAAATGCTAATTTTGGATTAACCTCTAATAATTTCAAAAAGAATTTTTCTGGAATATAATAAATTTCAACTGGTGTCATTGCAGTTGCAGATGCACCAAAAACTTCTTGACTTAAGATTGAACGATAACCGATAATATCACCTTCGTTTATGAAACGTAGAATTTGCTCTTTACCGTTAAAACCAATTTTGAATAGTTTTGCAGTTCCCTTCATAACGCAATAAATACCTTTTGGTGTATTACCTTCTTGGATAATTTCATCACCTTTTTTTAGGTTTACTACTTTTTTCTCTTGCTCAAATTCTAATAATTCCTCTTTGCTAAAAACTCCGAAAGATTCCGGGTTATCAAACATCGCTTTAATCGATACTACATTCTCATTAAACTCTGACATCTCGTATAGTTATGACTTAATTCATACAAAGTTAACGTTAATTCTGCTAAAAGGAAAGTAATTTTGTAAAATAGTATGGAAGAGAATTGTTTTCATTGCGATCAACGAATTGAAGAAGAGGTTATTCAGTTTGATGAAAAGGCCTTTTGTTGCCAGGGTTGTAAAACTGTTTATGAAATTTTAAATGTAAATGATTTAAAAGATTATTATGATCTTAATCGTAATGCAGGAGTGCGTCCGGACGCTAAGAGTAATCATCAATTTGATTTCTTAAATACAAAAGAAATCTTTGATAAAGTTGTCGATTTTTCCGATGACGGAATTACTGTCGTCTCCTTTTATGTGCCAGTTATGCACTGTACTTCGTGTGTTTGGTTGTTAGAGAGTTTAAATACCATCAACCCAAACATCATATCTTCTAATGTAAACTTTACGCAAAAAACAGTTCAAGTTACTTTTCGTGAAGAAAAGTTACAATTGGGAGATTTAGCCAGATTTATAACAAACTTAGGTTATAAGCCATCTATAAATCTAAAATCATTAGACAAAAAGAAGAAAAACAAAGTAGACAGAGCATTAGTTAGTAAACTTGTAATTGCAGGTTTTTGCTTTGGTAATATAATGTTACTTTCTTTTCCTGAATATGTGGAGGTTTTTGGCGAAGTAAAAGAACAATGGTTAGACGAAAATAAAGGCTATTTTAGATGGTTGATGTTTGCACTGTCTTTACCTGTTTTCTTTTATTCGTCTACAGACTATTTTGTATCGGCTTGGCAAGGAATCAAAAATAAATATATTAATATCGATGTGCCAATTGCATTAGGAATTATCGTGATTATGTTCAAATCTACTTATGATATCATTTTTGATATTTCTCCAGGTTATTTTGACACATTAGCGATGCTTCTATTTTTGATGTTAACTGGGAAATGGTTTCAACAACAAACCATGCAAGCTTTGGCTTTTGATAGAGATTACAAATCATTTTACCCTATTGCGGTTACTAAGATGATAGATGGTCATGAACAACCAATTTTATTGTCAGAATTAACAAAAGGAGATCGAATATTAATCAGAAATGAAGAAATAATTCCAGCAGATGCAATCTTAATGAAAGGCGAAGCCATGATTGATAATTCTTTTGTAACGGGCGAATCTCGATTAATTCCTAAAAAAGCAGGAGATAAAATTTTTGCAGGAGGAAAACAATCTGGTCATGCAATCGAGTTAGAAATTATTTCTGACGTCAATCAAAGTTATTTAACGCAGTTGTGGAATAACGATGCTTTCCAGAAAGAAGAATCAGAATTGAATGAGCTTACCAATAAAATTAGTCATTATTTTACCATAATTATTCTTTTTATCACACTGATTTCAGCTATTTATTGGTATTTTCATGATGCTTCTATAATTTTAGAAGTTGTTACATCTATCCTTATTATTGCCTGTCCATGTGCGCTTGGTTTGTCTTCGCCATTTATTTTAGGGCACATGATGCGAATTTTTGGAAACAAGAAATTTTATGTCAAAAATACATCAACTGTAGAGCGAATGGAGCGAATTACAGATATTGTTTTTGATAAAACAGGAACAATTACTGAGAGTGATGAGGCGCAAGTAAAATATGAAGGAAAAGAACTTTCTGAATATCAAAAGCAATTGGTAAAAGCGTTAATTAGAAATTCTAATCATCCATTAAGTAGAACACTTTACAAAAAAATAAATGTTGACGATCATTTGCCAATCAACAATTACGAAGAGGTTGTAGGTAAAGGTCAGCAGGCGGTTGTGGACGGACATGATGTAAAAGTTGGATCAAGAAGTTTTACAAATGCTATTTTTAATGAAAATAGTTTGAATCAATCTCAAGTTTTTATATCGATTGATGGAGAAGTTTTTGGTAAATTTGTTTATACCAATCGATATAGAAAAGGTTTGGATGAATTATTAAAACAATTGGATATGTATCAATTACATATTTTGTCGGGTGATAATGATTCAGAAAAAGAATATTTAGAAACAATTTTCCCTGTAAATGCGAAGCTGATTTTTAATCAATCGCCCGCAGATAAATTAGAATATATAAAAGCATTAGAAAACGATGGTAAAAAAGTAATGATGCTTGGAGATGGGCTAAATGACGCTGGTGCATTGAAACAAAGTACAGTTGGAATTTCGATTTCCGAGGACATCAATAGTTTTTCGCCTTCATGTGATGGTATTTTAGATGCAAAAAGTTTTAAGGCAATTCCAAATTTTTTGAAATTATCTAAAACAACAATGAAATTTGTCAAGATTGCTTTTGTGATAAGTTTCTTGTACAATATAGTCGGTCTTAGTTTTGCAGTAACTGGTTATTTACAGCCAGTTGTAGCGGCAATATTGATGCCGATAAGTTCTATTTCTGTTCTTATTTTTGCAACAGCAAGTACGCGAATTGCAGATAAATTAACAAAATGGAATTTAGATTGATTTTAAATTAGAAATATAAATACTGCTGTGACCAAAATCATTGTGATAAGAACTTACGGCTTTGTAATTTTGTACGGCTATGGGGATATTATTATTAATGATATTGGTAAGTGTCTCTTTGGGGGCAATATTTCTTTTTTTATTCTTTTTGGGATATAAGAAAGGACAGTTTGATGAAGACGAATCTCCAGCAGTGAGAATGTTAAAAGATGATAAAAAAACAAAAGATAAAATCGACTCATAATGCAAATGCAGACTTTTAGTTACGACAATAAGATCGTAAAGTATTTCCTTTATGCCACATTGTTTTGGGCAGTTATGGCATTTTTCTTTGGAGTATTGGTTGCAACATTGTTGTTTTTTCCTACGTTACCAGAATACATCTTCGGATCGGATGACGGTACAATAGGAGGAAATATTCAAGGTTTAGTCAATTCACAAGGAAAACTAGGTTTTGGTAGATTAAGAATGATACACACAACATTTGCGGTTTTCGCGTTTGTTGGTAACACTTTTTTTACTGGAGCATATTATTCAATGCAAAGGTTGTTGAAAACCAGAATGTACAGCGACGTAATGAGCTGGATCGTTTTCTGGGGATGGCAACTATTTATTGTATTATCATTTGTTACGTTTATTTATGGTTACAATACTTCAAAAGAGTATGCTGAGCATGAATGGCCAATAGATATCTTAATCGCTTTGGTTTGGATAGTTTTTGGATTACAAATGTTTATTACAATTGCAAAACGTCGTGTACGCCACTTGTACGTAGCAATTTGGTTCTTCATCGGAACTTGGGCTGCAATTACAATGTTACACGTTTTTAACAATTTAGAAATTCCAGTTACTTTTAGTTTAACGGCTCCAAAATCTTATTCGATTTATTCTGGAGTACAAGATGCATTAGTACAATGGTGGTATGGTCACAATGCAGTAGCATTTTTCCTTACAACACCTATCTTAGGATTAATGTATTACTTTGTGCCAAAAGCGGCAAATAGACCTGTATTCTCATACAAATTGTCTATTATACACTTCTGGTCTTTAATCTTTATTTACATTTGGGCTGGTCCTCACCATTTACTTTACACAGCTTTACCAGGTTGGGCACAAGCAGTAGGTACAGGTTTCTCAATCATGTTAATCGCTCCATCTTGGGGAGGTATGTTAAATGGTTTATTAACATTGCGTGGAGCATGGGATAAAGTAAGAGAAAATCCTATTTTAAAATTCTTCGTTGTAGCCTTAACATGTTATGGTATGGCAACTTTTGAAGGACCAATGTTAGCAACAAAAACATTAAATAAAATTGGTCACTTTACGGACTGGGTTCCTGCTCACGTACACGTAGGTACATTAGGATGGAATGGTTTTATGGCTTTTGGTATCATTTATTATTTAGCTCCAAAATTATTTAATACAAAATTAGCTTCAGTTAAGTTAGCAAATGCTCACTTCTGGATTGGTACATTTGGTATCTTATTTTGGGTTATCCCAATGTATGTTGCAGGTTGGACACAAGGTTTAATGTGGAAACAATTCGCAGCAGACGGAACATTAGAATATGGTAACTTCTTACAAACAGTTACAATTCTTAAACAATGGTTATATCCATTACGTGCATTTGGTGGTACATTATATTTGATCGGATCAATTTTAATGATTATCAATGTTTGGAAAACTGTAAAAGCTGGATATTTTGTAAATAATGAAGAAGCAGAAGCTCCTGCATTAGCTCCAAAAACAGCAGCTCGTACACAAGGAGAAGGTGTACACTCTTGGATTGAAAGAACACCAATCGTATTAACAATCGGTGCTGTATTAACATTAGCAGTTGGAGGTTTAGTAGAAATTGTACCAACAATTGTAATTAAATCAAACGTACCAACAATTGCAAGTGTAAAACCTTACACACCATTAGAGTTAGAAGGTCGTGATTTATATATTAGAGAAGGTTGTAATGCATGTCACACACAAATGGTTCGTCCATTCCGTGATGAGGTAAAACGTTATGGTGAATACTCTAAAGCTGGAGAATTTGTATACGATCATCCATTCTTATGGGGATCTAAACGTACAGGTCCAGATTTACATCGTGAAGGAGGTAAAAATCCAGATGCTTGGCATTACAAACACATGTGGAATCCACGTTCTACATCAGACGGATCTATCATGCCTCGTTACCCATGGTTAATTGAAAACAAATTAGACCGCGAGTTAACACGTGATAAAATGAAATCTATGGTTGCGTTAGGAGTTCCTTACCAAGACGAAGATTTTGATAGTATGAAAATATCTATGGACAAACAAGCACTTGCTATTGAAACAAGTATCTTTAAAGACGCATCTGACTTAAAAGAGTTATATACGAAAAAAGAAGCTGAAGCAAAAGCACAAGGTAAAGAATTTGTTCCATTAAGAGATCGTGAGATTACAGCATTAATCGCTTTCTTACAACGTTTAGGAATAGATATTAAAGCTGACCAAATTGAGACAGCAAGTAACTAATGTTAAAATATTATAAAGAATTCCTATCTCAGTATGAGTATGCATCTTTGTTGCAGACCTTGATTTTAATCGGATTTATAGCCGTTTTTGTAACGATATTTATTCGAGTTGTAAAAAAACCAAAAGGTTATTATAAAAACAATGAGTCTGCCGCACTTGATTTAGAATCTGAAGAGAACGAAAAAAATAATACAAAATGAGACAACGTACCCCGGCTTATATATTTGTTCCATTAACGCTATTAGCAGTGATTTTAGCGTTTACAATGGTAACACCAGTAAATGTGGTGCCAGAACCAGGTTTTCAAGGAATGATCCATAACTTGTTAGAGCATTTGAAACATGTTTTTGCACAAGGAATTTTCTGGGCGGTATTAGCGGTTGCTATTGTGATGCTTTTAATCATCAATGCTTTGAATAAAGTTGTTGAGGCAGAAAGATTTAAAAGATTATCTGAAGAAGAACAAAATAAATACTTAGAAGAAGGTAAAATTGGTTACTTCAAAAGATTATTTGGTAGTGCAGCTAAAAAACAATCTGATCAAGAAGAAGAAGCAATTATCTTAGACCACGGTTTTGATGGTATCAAAGAGTTAGACAACGCTTTACCACAATGGTGGTTATCTTTATTCTATTTCGGAGTAGTATTTATGATTGTTTATGTAATGGCATATAGTTTTACAGACTTTGCACATGCAGACGCAGAATATACAGAAGAAATGACTTACTTGAATGAGAAAGATAGTATTTGGGCTGTAGCTAATGATATTGACATTACAGGAGCTGTTAACAAATCTAACGATCCAGCAATTGTAGAACAAGGAGCAAAAATATTTGCTCAGAATTGTGTGCAATGTCACATGGAAGGAGGTAAAGGAGGTATTGGACCAAACTTAACTGACGACTATTGGGTAAATCATGTGGAAGATAGTTTGTTCAAAAACATTTATCATATTGTTTATGACGGTTCTCCTCATAATCCTCAAATGCGTGCCTTTGGACAACGTAAAGAGTTATCAGGTTTAGCGATAGAAAAAGTTGCTTCTTATGTTTACTTTATCAACCAAAAAGAACCTACAAAGACTGTTGCCGAAGGTGCAGCAGCTCCACAAGGTGATTTAATGGATGCATGGAAACAAAAGTAATTAATACTATATAATTACAACAAATATCATATTGAAAGAGAGCTTATTTATAAGCTCTCTTCTTATTTTTAGTCGTAAATTTGTTAGAGATATAAAATTCGTAAAATGAGTGCACCTAATTCAGATCCAAAAGATGAATTTCATTTAGATGATTATTTGAGAGAGAATGATCAGATGAAAGAAGATGTCCGTTCTTCAATTGGAACAATGGAAAAATCGGGTAAACGAAAATGGGTTTATCCTAGAAAACCACGTGGTAAATTTACTAATTACAGAACTTACGTAAGTTATGTTTTATTAGCCATCTTAATTGTTACTCCATTTATAAAATTACCAAACGGCAATCCATTATTCAAATTTGATGTATTACAAAGTCAATTTGTTATATTCGGATTCCCATTCTTTACATCAGACTTTTTCTTATTAGCATTAGGAATGATTACAACAATCATTTTCATTGTATTATTTACGATGGCTTATGGTAGATTGTTTTGTGGATGGGTTTGTCCGCAAACTATTTTCCTAGAAATGGTTTTCCGAAAAATAGAGTATGCCATAGAAGGTGATCGTGCGAAACAAATTCGTCTAGATAAACAAGATTGGGACGAAGAAAAAATCAGAAAAAAATTATTAAAATGGACGATTTTCGCCATTATATCATTCATCATTGCTAATGTATTTCTAGCTTATATAATAGGTGCCGATGCATTATATGCATTAATAGAAGATGGTCCAGTAGATCATGTTGGTACATTGGTAGGATTAATCTTTTTCTCGGCTATGTTTTATTTCGTATTTGCTTGGTTTCGCGAACAAGCCTGTACATTGGTTTGTCCTTACGGACGTTTTCAAGGAGTTTTAATCGATTCGCATACAATCAATGTTGCGTACGATTTTAAACGTGGAGAAGGAACTGCAGGTCGTGCAAAATTCAGAAAAAATGAAGATCGTAAAGCAGAAGGGAAAGGAGATTGTATAGATTGTGGACAATGTGTTGCAGTTTGTCCTACAGGAATTGATATTCGAGATGGAATACAATTAGAATGTGTAAACTGTACAGCATGTATTGATGCTTGTGACGATGTGATGTTAAAAGTTGGTTTACCAACAGGACTGATTCGTTATGCTTCGGAAGATGATATTAAAAAAGGGGAAAAATTTAAATTTACAAAACGTCTAGCAGCTTATACAATTGCATTATTACTTTTGATTGCCGCGATGACAGTCTTCTTATTTTCTAGACCAGATGTAGAGTCAAAATACCTAAAAGTTCCAGGAACAGATTATAAAGTAGAAGGAAAATACTACGTTAATCAGTTTGAATATACACTTTACAATAAAACAAATAAAGATCAAATTGTAAGTTTGAAACTTTTATCTCATGCAAATTCTAAAATAGAAATGTATGAAGGTGAAAATAAATTAAACTTAGAAAAAGGACAAATCGTTCAAGGAAAATTTTATTTAAAAGTTCCAACAAACGAAGTTAAATCTTACAAAGAAAAAGTTGTAATAGGTTTAATAAACAAGAAAGGAAAAGTAATCGATAAATACGAAACGAGCTTCTCAGCTCCATTTAAATATTAAGAAAATGAAATTAAATTGGGGACATTACGTAGCAATTGCATTAGGATGTTTTATGATATTCATTTTATCATTGCTATATTTTGCAGGTGATACAGGCGGTATGGTAACCGAAAATTACTATGAGAAAGAGATTCATTTTCAAGATGAAATTAATTCAGAAAAGCGTGCAAATGCTTTAAAAGAAAAGCCAGAAATTATTTTACAAGCCAATGGATTTTTGTTTCAATTTCCAGAAACAACAGCGGCAGATTTCAAAGGTGATATATTTTTGATGCGTAACGATGACGAAACAAAAGACGTGAAGTTGCCAATCAAATTATCAGACAAAAAGAATTTTTTAGTTTCTTCGGTTAAATTAGTAGATGGCGAATATGAGCTAATACTTAACTGGAAAGAAAACAACCAAACATATTTGATTAAAAAGTCCATTCGATGGATTTCACAATAATCATAATAGCATTTTCTATAGGTCTTACATCATCCCTACATTGTGTGGGTATGTGCGGACCTA
Source organism: Algoriella sp. (assembly GCF_036647415.1). Classification (NCBI taxonomy): domain Bacteria; kingdom Pseudomonadati; phylum Bacteroidota; class Flavobacteriia; order Flavobacteriales; family Weeksellaceae; genus Algoriella; species Algoriella sp. The sequence goes on along the minus strand of NZ_JAVXKG010000002.1, from coordinate 52,419 downwards.
TTGCTTTATCTTTGGGATTAGAATCTCAGAACAAGCTAAAATTTACACTTCGTAACTTAACGTACCAATTGGGTCGCGTTACAACCTACACAATTCTTGGTGCAATTTTAGGTCTTATTGGCGAATCACTTTCTTTCGCAGGTTTACAAAATTATTTAAGTATTTTGATTGGTGTTTTGATGATTATTATGGTCATGATTCCAAAATTCTACGAAAATGGAGCTACACAACTACGCCCGATAAATGCGTTGATGGTTAAGGTGAAAATCAAATTAGGAAAATATTTAATCAAAAAAGATTCTTCTTCCCTTTATATAGTTGGTCTACTTAACGGCTTATTACCTTGTGGAATGGTTTATGCCTCACTTACAGCAGCCATTGGTTTAGGATCGGTTTATAAAAGTGCACTGTTCATGTTCTTCTTCGGATTAGGAACATTACCATTGATGTTTGCGACCGTTTTATTTGGTAATTTCTTATCAGTAAAACAACGACAAACAATCCTAAAAATATTACCAATTATTACTTTAATTCTTGGCGTTTTATTTATTCTACGCGGATTAGAATTAGACATTCCTTTTATTTCTCCAGCCAAAGAAGCTTTACAACTTAATGGAATGGGCGATCATGAGATGTAGGATTTTATAATAAAATTTCAAAAATTGGTAGAGAATATTAGGCTATAAATAATATTTTTTTATAATTTATTAACACATAATATATCTTTAAAAACTCTGTAATCAAGCAATATAAGTTACATTTTTAAATTGCTAAATATAATTCGAATATATGTTATTGATTTAGTAATTAATCGTTTAAGTTGTTTTTTTTGTTTAAAAAAAATATATTTTTGCATTCAAAATACCTAAACTAAATTTATGAAATTATTTTTATCTCTTGTTACTTTGGTAACAACAACATTGTATGCCCAGACAGTAACAGACTACACAACTGTCACAGGTAATCCAACAGGAATTGTTTTTGATTCAAAAGGAGTACTTTATATTGGAACAGAATCTGATTATGGATTAAAAAAACATGAAAATGGAAATTTGACAACAATTAGGTCAGGAATGAACGGTCAACCAAGACAAATGACAATTGATTCTTTTGGTGAGATTTGGGCTTCATTTCAAGCTTTAGGTAGCGTAAAGTCTATCAAAGCAAATGGAATATCTACATCTTATTCTGCATTTAGTCCTTTTGGTATGGCTATTGATCCGATTTCAAAAAATATTTATTTCTCAGAAGAGGTTAAAGGAGTTATTACAGTTTTTAATCTAAAAACGGTTGAAATGACTAATTTACCACAATCAATACCTGGAGCAAGAGGTCTTGTGTTTAATGAAAATGGAGATTTATTTGTAGCATCTGTAAAAGATAATAAAGTTTATAAGATAAGTAAAAGTGGAGAGTTATCTACTGTTGTTACAAATGTTAAAAATCCTTCTTATTTAGTAATTGATCAAAATCAGAATTTATACATTTCAACTGAGTATAAAGGAGAAATTTATAAGTATAATTTGAATAGTTCAACAACTAACGCAGAATTATTTGTTTCAGATTTAGATTATACTAATGGAATTGCAATATATGAAGGTAACTTATATTGTGCTATAGTATCTAAAAATAAAATTGTAAAAATAACTTTACCAAGTCTAAATACGTCTGAAGTAGATATAAAACAAATAATTGCTTCGCCAAATCCTGTGAAAGATATTTTGAATATTAACATAGAAAATTCAAAGTTTAATGTAGAATTATATTCGGTTGATGGTAAATTAATTCTTTCAAAAGAAAATTCTAAACAAATTAATCTTTCGTCTTTAGCAAAAGGAACTTATATTTTACAAATTAGAACAGATAATAAGACTTATACACAGAAAGTACTAAAATTTTAAAAAACTACATATATATTGTGAACGTAAAAAAGACTTGGGTTAATAAAAATTCAAGTCTTTTTTTATTCATATTAAATGATAAAAAAACTCCAACTTTCATCCTTTCAAAATAAATTGTATTTTTGACGTTATCACTTTATGTGATGTAACTAAATAAACGTCAAAATGATAACACAATTACGAGGTAAATTAATTGAAATTTATCCAACAAATGCTGTAATAGATTGCAATGGTGTAGGATATTGGGTCAATATTTCTCTCAATACATATTCAACTTTAGAACACGAAGAAGCCGTTACAATTTTTACACATTTAATTGTTCGTGAAGATGCACATTTACTTTATGGATTTGCAACAAAATTAGAACGAGAAATTTTTCAGAAATTAATTAGTGTTAACGGAGTTGGTCCAGCTTCGGGAATGATGATGATTTCTACACTTTCTTCCAAAGAAATTGCAACAGCAATTGCAACAGAAGACGTAAAAGTATTGCAAAGCGTAAAAGGAATTGGAGCAAAAACAGCGCAAAGAATCATTATTGATTTGAAAGATAAATTGGATCAAAACTTAATTCAAGATGTTAATTCAGGGTCGGTTAAAAATAAATCTAAGAATGAAGCGTTATCTGCTTTAGAAGTTTTAGGAATTCCTAAAAAATCTGCAGAAAAAATCATGGACAAAATCTTACAAGATTCGCCAAACGCAGATGTGGAATTCTTAGTAAAAGAAACCTTGAAGAAAATTTAATGAAGATTCACCGCGAACCAAAATCTATTCGTAAAGGCTCTACTATAGCCGCTTTATGTTTCCTTTTTGCAATGGGAATAGGAAGCGATGCTATGGCGCAAGAAAACGATACACTAAAGTTTCCTATCCGAGATCAGAAAGGTGGGTTATTTTTAGATAATCAAGTAAAATACGATGTTCAATATGATGCAATTACGCGTCAATATATCTTATATCCCCAAATTGGAACAAGTTTAGTCTCTGATCCAATTTATTTAACTCGACAAGAATATCTTACTCTGGTACAGAATCAAGATATGAAAAGTTATTTCCGAACAAAATCACAAACAAACGATCAGTTTTACCGTGAGCAACGTTTTGGTGATAAAGAACAGAAAAAAGAAGGAAGTATTTTACCAAGTTTCCGTGTAAAATCTAAAGCATTCGAAACCATTTTCGGAGGATCAGAAATTCAATTGATTCCACAAGGTTACGTTAATTTAGATTTAGGCGTTTTCTTACAAAAGATAGATAATCCGATGCTTTTACCACAAAACCGTCAAACGCTTACAATGGATCTTAACCAACGTATGCAGATGAGTATTTTGGGAAAAGTAGGTGAAAATCTCCAAATGAAAGTAAATTATGATACTCAAGCTGGTTTTGGTTTTGAGAATCAAATGAAACTACAATGGAGAAAAGCATTGGGTAATAAATCTGATCCTTTCGGAGGCGAAGATGATATTTTACAAAATATAGAGTTAGGAAATATCTCTATGCCGTTAAGCACATCATTAATTACTGGTGCGCAATCTCTTTTTGGAGTTAGAACAGATTTAAAATTTGGTCGTACAAATGTAACAGCAGTATTCTCGGAACAACGTTCGGAGGCAAAAAATATAGTTGTACAAGGCGGTGGTGTAATGACAGATTTTAAAGTTGCAGCAGAAAAATACGAATATAACCGACACTTTTTCTTAGGACAATATTTTCGAGACAATTATGATACTTCTTTAGCTAATTATCCAGCAATTAACAGTAAAATTAATATTACACGCGTTGAAGTTTGGAAAATTGATAAATCAGGAGGAAATCAACCAAACAGACGTTCTGTTATTGCTGTAAGAGATATTGCAGAAAGTAATTCTATTCCTAATAACGGAAATAATCAATTATACGGAAACCTAGTTAAAGAAGATTTTCAAAGTATAAGTCAAGCAAGAAACTTCTTGAATGGTTATTCTTTCGATAATCAACAATTTCAAGATGGAGAAAATTTTGTTGTAAACGAAAATGTTAGAAAACTTGATCCTTCTGAATTTACATTTTATCCAAAATTAGGATACGTTTCGTTAAATACACCTTTGGTTGATGGTGAAGATTTATTAGCAGTATCATTTCAATATTCATTAAGTAGCGACCCAACAAAAGTTTACCAAGTTGGTCAAATGTCTGATACAAATTCAGGACCACTTATTGCAAAATTAATCAAACCAAATTCGGCAGTTAATGTAGCTTCGCCAATGTGGAATTTGATGATGAAAAATATTTACTCGTTAAATGCTTATGGTGTTTCGAGTGAAGATTTTATGTTGAATGTTAATTTTAAAGACAACAGCGAAAACTCTTCGGGAACTTTAAATTATCTTCCTAATTCGGCAATTTCAAATCAATCCTTAATCCAAGCTTTAAACATGGATAGATTGAACTCGAATGGGCAGTTACAACAAAGTCCTGACGGAGTAAAAGGAGATGGATTATTCGATTTTCAACCAGGTATAACAATTGATACAGAAAGAGGAAATATTGTTTTTACAACGGTAGAACCTTTTGGTAAATATTTAGATGGTAAATTAAAAGGACAAAATCCTGAATATATTTTTAATCAAATATATAAGCAATTACCAAATACTTTATCTGGAGAAAAATTAGCGAATAGATATACATTAGAAGGACGATACAAAGGAACTGTAACAGACGGTATTCCTTTGGGAGCGTTTAACGTACCACAAGGTTCTGTAAAAGTAACTTCTGGTGGAGCAACTTTAACAGAAGGTGTAGATTATACGGTAGATTATCAGTTGGGACGTGTAAAAATAATCAACGAACAACTTAAAAATTCTGGAGCATCAATCAATGTTAGTTTAGAAAATCAATCAACATTTAATCTTCAGAAAAAACGTTTCATGGGAGTTAATGTCGAGCATAAGTTTAGCGATAAATTTATGTTAGGTGGTACATTAATCAATTACCAAGAACGTCCAGTAACGCAAAAAACACAATTTGGTTCGGAACCTGTAAACAATACAATTTTCGGACTTAATACACAATATAACTCAGAAGCTGAGTGGTTAACTCGTTTAACAAATAAAATTCCGGGAATTAAAACAGATCAAATGTCGAACATTAGTGTTCAGGCAGAAGCGGCTTATTTAATGCCAGGAATCAACAAAGTAACAAGTGGTTATTCGTATATAGATGATTTCGAAGAAGCACAATCTCGTATCAGCTTATTAGACATCGGATCATGGAAATTTGGTTCTACTCCAGGTAAACCAGCAGGTTATCCAAATAGTAATCACCCATTTTTCCCAAATGGAATGAAAAATAACGACCTAAGTTTTAACAACGGTCGTAAAATGCTTTCTTGGTATACAATTGATCCTCGTTTTTATGGTTTAGGAGGTAGCTCACCATTAACAGATCAGCAAATGTCTAACCATAAAGCACGTCGTGTAAAATTAAAAGAGCTTTTTGATCAACGTGATGTTATGGCTGGTACAAATTCTTATATCAGTACATTAGACATGACTTTTTATCCAGAAGAAAGAGGTCCTTATAATGTTAATCCAAATTCTACAGATACAAAGAATTGGGGAGCAATGATGCGTCCAATATCAGTATCTAACTTCAAAGATTCTAACGTAGAATACATAGAGTTTTGGATGATGGATCCTTATGCTGATGGTGATGGAGGAGATGGAGAACTTTTGGTACATTTAGGAAACGTTTCTGAAGATGTATTGAAAGATGGTGAAATGATGTATGAAAATGGAATGCCACATTCTGCAAATGGAGCTACTACGACAGCAACTAATTGGGGAAAACAACCACAATTAAATCCTATTTTATATGCATTTGATACCGAAGGTGCTGCACGTAAACAACAAGATTTAGGTTTTAATGGTTTAAATGATTCTGAAGAAGCAGCCTTATACGGTCTTTCGACAAATAACTTGATTACAGGAGAATTAGATCCTGCGAATGATAATTATGTATTCTTTTTAGATGAGCGCTTTAGAGGAGCATCTATCGGAAATACAGTACAAGATCGTTACCGTTTCTTTAGAAATCCACAGGGAAATAACTCAACAGATAATCCACTTAACGCTTCATCTTTAATACCAGATGTAGAGGATATAAATGGTGATTATAATTTAGATCAAACAGAAAATTATAATCAGTATACGCTAAAAATCAATAAACAAAGTTTAGAAGATCAAGACAATAAATTTATTGTAGCGAGAAAAGAAGTTGATGGAGAATTTCCTGATAAATCGAAGAAAAAAGTAAAATGGTATCAAGTTCGTATTCCAGTTGATAATTTTGATTTAGATATTGATGGTGATGGTGTAGAAGAATTAAATAATACTACTTCTATCTCTCAAGCAGAAAGTGTATTAACAGCTGCGCGATTTATGCGTGTTGTAATGCGTGGTTTCGAACAAGAAACAACACTTCGTTTTGGTACATTTGATTTAGTAAGATCTGAATGGAGAAGATATCCAAAAAATATTTATCCTTTAATCGTTAGTAACCAAGAAGGTGCCAAAGAAGATGAAAATATAGACGATTTAGAGATCGGAGAAGTAAGTATAGAGCGTAACAATACAGATAGTCCGCCATACAAAATACCACCAGGTGTTTACCGAGAGCAAACACAAGGTGCATCGGGATATCAGTCTCAAAATGAAGCTTCGATGACATTGAAAGCTAAATTTAAGCGAGGAAGTACATCGAAAGCAATTTTTAAGAATACGAATTTAGATTTGCGTCGATACAAAAAATTAGAAATGTTTGTATCTGCTCAAAACTTACTGAATAAAACAAGTAATGAAATTGATAATGGTACAAAATTATTTATTCGTTTAGGTAGCGATTACACAGACAACTACTACGAATACGAAATGCCATTAAAATATACGCCAGAAAGTGCAAGAACAGAAAGCTCAATTTGGCCTGATGATAACTTTATTAATTTAACAACTGATTTATTTACAGATGCTAAAAAACAAAGAGATTCAGAAGGTTTTAGTACATTACAACGTTATAACTTCCCGTTTGATGCCGAAAATCCAAACAAAACAGTTTATGTAAAAGGACGACCAACATTAGGAAATGTATCGTCAATTATGATTGGAGTTCGTAATACATCTGGTTCGTCAGACAAAGAAGTATTACTTTGGGTAAACGAATTGCGCCTAAGTGAGATTGATAACAAAGGAGGTTATGCAGCCGCTGCAAATATTCAATTTAATTTAGGAGATTTTGCAAATGTACAAGTTTCGGGTAGTACAAGTTCGGTTGGTTTTGGAGCTTTAGATCAAGGACCAGCGGGACGTAATCAAGACGAATCGTTACAATATGCTTTAAATGCAGAAGTAAAATTAGATAAATTCTTACCAAAGAAATGGGGAATGGAAGTTCCGTTCAATTTTACGATTCAAGAAAGTTTTGTCGATCCAAAATATAATCCATTAGACAATGATATTATTTTTGATGAAGCGCCAAACAAAGCAGAATTAGAAAAGGTTGTACGTACATATACACAATTCAAAAGTTTTGCATTTAATAACGTAAGAAAAGTAAGATCATCAAACAATAATAATCCAACTCGTTTTTACGATCCATCAAACTTCTCAGTTTCGATGATGTATTCGGATAATTATTACCGTGATATTTACACACAATACAACGTTAATCAACAATTACGAGCATCTGTAAATTATAATTACGGCTTTAGAGGAAAATCGTACGAACCATTCAAAAAATGGAGAAAAGTACAACCAGGAGAAGAGTCTAGTAAATATTTACAATTTATTCGCGAGTTTAATATTAATCCATTACCAACACGTTTTTCTTTTAGAACAGAAGTAGCGCGTACATATAGCGAAAGACAATATCGCGATATAAGCCAGTATCTTGGCGGAAGTGGATCATCACTTATTCGTCCAACGTACAGTAATAATTTCTTGTTCAATTGGCAATATAATTTAGGATTTGATCTAACAAAATCATTGCGATTAGATTTGACATCATCTACAATGACGTTGAATGATGGTACAACTTTTCAACAAGCAAATCAAGGTTTAATTTGGCAAAATCTATTTACAATAGGTCGTCCAGTACAATATGATCAACAATTTCAGATTAATTATAAGTTGCCTTTAAAATTCTTCCCGTATTTAAATTGGATTAATATGGAAGTAGGATTTACGTCAAATTACAATTGGATGGCTTCTTCTACAGCATACAGAAATTTCGAAGTTGATGGAAGATCAGTTGATTTAGGAAGAGGAACAGGACAAAATTCTAATTCGGTTAATTTAATAGGAGATTTAGATTTTACGAAATTTTATCCAGAATTTAAAGGATACAAACGTTTCGATTCTATTTTGAAAGGACGTCGTGCAGAGATAGATTCTTTAAACAACGTTTATACAGAATTATTCGCGAAGAAAAATCGTCGTAATAAAAAATCAGCATATAAATTCAAAAACAAGTTTACAGCAAAAGATTATGGTTGGATGGTTTTATCATCATTAAAAAGAGCGAATTTCACATTCAATCAACGTAATGGTGCAGTAGTTCCAGGATTATTATACGAACCAGGTTTCTTTGGTGTAGATGGTAAAAATGGTCCATCTTTAGGATTTGTATACGGAACTCAATTTGATATAAAACGTCAGATGGTAGAAAACGGATTAGTTGTTGGAGATGAGTTAATGACAGATCCATATCAAATAACAAAAGGATCAGATTTTAATGCAACAGCTTTGATTGAGCCAATTCCAGATTTACGAATTGATTTGAATGCAAAACGCATGAAAGATCATCGTTTATACCACACAAGTTTCAATCAATACGACGGGGTTGGTGATAAATTTAGATTCAAAAATCAATACATAGACGAATTAACAAATCTTAATATATCAACCGTAAGTTTTAAAACTGCATTTACAGATGGAGATGCAATTTTTAATCAATTTATAGCAAATACAAAAATAATTTCTGGACGATTAGGAAGAGCTAATGCACGATTAAACAATGTTAAAGATGAGGATATTGTAAAATTAATAGATGGTCTAGGATATTTTAAAGGGTTTAGCGATAAAAGTTCGGACGTACTTTTACCAGCATTTGTTTCGGCAATAGAAGGTAAAGATGCAGGTTCTTCTAAATTAGGATACAACCGTGCAATTCCAATCCCGAACTGGAGAATTACGTATACAGGCTTAAAATCAATTCCAATTATTAATAAATATTTTGATAATGTAGAAATTTCGAGTGCATACAATTCTACATACACGGTTACGGGCGTACAATCTAATCCAAATTATATGTTAGATGCTGGTGTGGTTGCTGGAGGAAGTGTAACAGGAACAGATTTGAACGGAAATTTATATACTCGAAACTTATATGGTGCAGTTACAATGATAGAGTCTTTTTCTCCATTATTAGGAGTAGACTTAACATTCCGTAACAGTATGCAAGTACGTGCGCAATATAACCGCGATCGTATGATTTCGTTAAGTACAACAAACTATACTTTTTCTGAAGATTATGGATCAGAATTTATTCTTGGATTTGGTTATATTTTCAAGGACTTTAAAATGAAGATTCGTTATCAAGGAAATCAGAAAACGGTAAAAGGAGATTTAAATATTCGTGGAGATTTCTCGTTACGTGACAATCAAACAGTCATCAGAAAAATTATTTATACTTATGATGATCCATTAAATCCAACAACACCAACAGATATTAACGGAGATTCTCAAATTACAGGAGGTCAAAGAATAGTAACATTTAAATTAACAGCAGATTATAATGTAAGCAAAAGTCTAAATTTGAGATTCTATTGGGATCAGATGATGAGTGAATATAAAATTTCAACAGCTTTTCCAATTTCTCAAATTCGTGCCGGATTTAGTGCTACATTTACATTCGGAAATTAAAAACAATAAAACAAAACAATTATGAGCATTCCAAACAATTTAAAGTACAGTAAAGATCACGAGTGGATTTCGTTAGAAGGTGACGTTGCTACAATTGGTATTACAGCATTTGCACAAGGAGAGTTAGGAGACATCGTTTACGTTGATGTAGAAACTGAAGGAGAAACTTTAGGACAAGAAGAAGTTTTTGGAACAGTAGAAGCTGTAAAAACAGTTTCAGATTTGTTTATGCCAATTAGTGGAGAAATCGTAGAATTTAACACAGATTTAGAAGGTGAGCCAGAATTAATCAACACTGATCCTTACGGAAAAGGGTGGATTATTAAAGTAAAAGTAGAAGATGTAGCTCAAGTAGAAGCTTTATTAGATGCTGCAGCTTACGGAGATTTAATCGGTGCATAAGACAAAACAAATAATATTTTATGCGTATGTAGCGTTGGTGTTTTATCTAACGCTACTTCCGCAAGAAAACTTTACAAGACTTAGTAAAATAAGACAATTAGAAATCTTTTTTGAGATTGATAATTTAGATAAAGTTGTGCATTTCGGTATGTTTGGTTTAATGACAATTTTATTGTTTTTGACCTACAAAATTTTTGATATTCGATTAATTATTTTTCCTTTCTTGATCAGTTTTCTGATTGAGATTTTACAAGGAACTTTAACTTTTTTACACCGAAGTTTTGATTTTGTAGACCTCATGGCAAACTTATCAGGAATCACAATTGCATACATCCTTGTAACTTATTATTTACAATATAAAAAAACTCAGTAGCATTACTGAGTTTTCTGTTTTCTATGTATTGTATTATTGCGTTTTACACCATTCAATTAATTCTGGATATAACTCTTCGATTTTATTATTTGGATTATTTTTTCTAAGCTCTATTAATGTATCATTAAATTCTTTTATTTTGATAAAACCTCTATCAATCATTACTGAATTAATATCATTATAAGCATAATCAAACGCAGCTTTATTGTCTTTAAAATAATCCATAATGTATAATATATAGATAGACCACGTCATGTATTCATCAAAAATTTTTTTAGGGTTTGGATAATATTTTGTACCATACTTATCAGTTTTTACCCAAATTTCTCTAGTTTTTAATGCTTCATTTATTATTTTTTCATATTTATCAGTAGGTTTCCCAATGTAATTGTGGTCAATTTCTGTAAATATTGGTCGGGTATTAGTAATAATTTTATTAATATCAGATAAATTTTCTAAATTAGAGATAGGTGGTACTACTAAAAATATTTGAGTAAAATCATTATCTTCATAGCTTGTAGTATAATTTAATCCACCTATTAAAGGAGAACACATGATTACATAATTATTTACTTTCGTTTCAAAATTATTTTCTAACCACTTCCATTGTTTGTCAATATTTGCTTGTGTATTATAGTCATTTATTACTTCATCATAATATTTTTTTGAATTTCGATAAAATTTTCTAAAATCAGACTTTTCGGCAAATCTTTCTAATTCATTTTTATAAGTTGTAATTGGATTCTCTTTTATTGTAGTATGAGAAGATACGCTTTGAGCTGGAAAAATGTAGTTTTTATCTTTAATTAATTTATTTCTTTTAAAGTCGTATGAAATAGCATTACCTGTTAAAAAAATATAATTTAAAGGATTAGCTTTTATTAAAGAATCAAATTTAATAATAATAGATTCATCTTTGAAAGGTTTAAAATGCTTTAAAAGTTCTTGGTAATAAGGGGTTGATTGATTTATCATATCATCATTTCCAAGACCCGCATCTGTTATTGCAATCATAATATGTAAAAGTTCTTTTACTTCATTAATTTCAACATTTGATTTTCCTTGATGTTCTTTTTTAAAATTGTTATCAAAATTTACTTTCTTTAATTTTTGAGCATTAACTGAAATACTAATAATTAGAAAGATTAATATAAGGGATATGTTTTTCATTTTGTAGTTGAATTTAATTGTCATTATATATCATTGTTTTTTAGTTAGAAAATTTAATTTGAAATATTTTTTAATAAAAAAGCAAACTCTCGCTTGCTTTTTAAATCGTATTCTATTTATAAAAAATAATATTGCTTATCGCTTCATCAATTCCTCTGGAATATCACAAACCGGAATAGGAATCATTTTGTGTTGGTTAATACGATTCAATCTCGAGAAAATTTCGAAAACTTCTTTTTCTCTACCCGAAAATTCGTCTGCATTATGTCCAGCTTCTTTTGCTTTCATTGCCCATTCTAACTCATCATAATTTGCTCCTAATTGATCTTCATCAGAACGATCATCACCAAACAAACCGTCCGTAGGTTTTGCTTTTTGTATGTCTGTATTAATACCTAAAAATTCCGCAATTTTATACACTTCAGACTTCATCAAATCCGCAATCGGACTAAGATCTACACCACCATCACCATATTTTGTGTAAAAACCAACACCAAAATCTTCTACTTTATTTCCAGTTCCTGCAACTAAGTAATTGTGCAAACCTGCAAAATAATACAAAGTCGTCATACGCAAGCGCGCACGTGTATTTGCCAACGCCAAATTTACTTTATCTGTAGTTTCAGTTTTTGGTAAAGCAGCATTCATCGTATCAAAAGTCGCAGTCAAATCGATTTCTATAGAATCTATTGGTGATGTAAAATTATTTTTTAACCACTCAATATGTTTTTTTGCACGATCGGCTTGGTTTTCTGCTTGATGAATTGGCATTTCAAGATTTAATAACGGATAACCCGTCATCGCACAAAGTGTTGAGGTTACAGCAGAATCTATTCCACCCGAAATTCCAATTACAAATCCTTTTTGGTGCGAAGTTTCTAGATAATCCTTCAACCAAGAAACAATATATTGTACAACTTTTTCCGTTTGCATAATCTTTATTTTATCTCAAATATAAGTATAATCTCAAAAAATGCTTTTCTATATTCGATTAATCATTCAAAATTTTAAAGTGCAAAACTCTACAGATTATTTCCTACTTTTGTTTGCTAAATAACCAAACAATGAAATTTGTATATAGCTTGGCTTTTGCGAGTTTAATTTTATTTACAGCGTGTAAAAAAGAGAAAACTTGGGATGTAGATGTTAAAGAACAAACAGTAAAATTAAAAATACAGGACATTAGTGCAGATTTTTTTAATGACTCAATTCCATTAACAACTTTACGCCAAAATTATCCATTCTTTTTTGATGATAAAACACCCGATGAAACGTGGGAAAAACAACGCCGCGAAAAAACGGAGCTAACTATTTATGGTCAATCTAAGAAAGTATTTGGAGATTTTAGTCAATTAAATAGCATATTAACGCCAATGTTTCAGCGTTACCAATATTATTTTCCTGAACATAAACTACCAACTATTTATACCTATTCTTCGGGTTTACAAAATTTAGATTATCCTGTGATGTATAGCCAACAAGCAGGTTTGATGTTTATTGCGATGGATGCTTACCTTGGACCAAAAAGTAAATTGTATGATAGTATTGGTGTAGAACGATATATGCGTGCAAATATGGATATTAATCGTTTACCAGCACAAACTGTAGATGCAATTGCAAATAATATTGTAACGTTCAGTCCAAGAAATCAACAATTTATAGATAAGATGATTTATGAAGGGAAGAAATTAATTTTGCAAGATGCTTTATTAACAGAAACACCCGATGAATATAAAATGGGTTACACACCTCAACAAATACAATGGTGTATAGCGAATGAAGGTCAGATTTGGAACTTTTTTGTTGAGCAAAATTATGTTTTTAGTACAGACGCTTCGTTACAAAAACGATTTTTGAGTGTTGCACCTTTTTCTAAATTTAATAATGAAATAGAGCAAGAATCGCCAGGTAGAATCGCTGCTTGGATTGGTTGGCAAATTATAAGACAATATCTTAAAGAGAATCCAAAAGTAGAGCTTAAAACGTTGTTAGAAGATATGGATGGGCAAAAAATATTTAAAGAATCTAAATATAAGCCAGCTTTAGAAGGAGATAACGCAACAAATTATACTACGAAATCCATCAATGGAGAAACGTATCATTTTATAAAATAATAGTAAGAATAGAATTATATGAGAACAACAAATATTTCAGTTGACATCGAGTTAGATGAAAATAACGTACCAGAAAAAATGACTTGGAATGCACCAGATGGTGGAATTAGTCATGAAGAAACTAAAGCAATGTTATTATCTGTTTGGGACGATAAATCTAAAGAAGCTTTACGCATTGATTTATGGACAAAAGATATGACGCAAGATGATATGAAACGCTTTTTTCATCAAATCTTAATTTCTATGTCAAGTTCTTATCTTAGAGCGACAGACGAAGAAGAAGTTGCAACAAGAATTGCTGCATTTGCAGAAGAATTTGCAGTAGCTTCAAAAATAAAAGATTAAATAAATTAATATTTCAATATTTTAAGTCGAATTTCGTAACATTTGTTATAGAAATTCGACTTATTTTATATCTTTAATTTTTCTGACTAAACGATTATATGAAACGTCTATTATTTGCATTAACATTTTTAGGATCAATTTATTCTTTTGCCCAAGAAGATTGGACAATTGAGCAATGCATTATGTATGCAAATAAAAATAACTTGACGGTTCAGCAAAATAAAATCAACGAAGAACTTTTTAATAAAGACAAAGAGTTGATGTACAATGCTTGGTTGCCAACTGTTTCTGGTTATGTAGACACCAATTTTACAATTGGTACTTATAATCCAGTTATAGAGAAAGGATATTATCAATTTGGGCACTCATTTGGAGCGCAATCTAGTATCAATATCTATAATGGAGGTGTTGTGCAACTGAACAAAGATAAAGCTGATATAGACCTAAAAGCAGCTAAAGTACAGACCGAAATCACGGTGAATGATATTTCATTACAGATTGCGAATTTCTATTTAGCAGTTTTACTGAACAAAGAATTGAAACAAGTAGCAGTTGGTAATTTAGATATTTCGAAACAATTGTTAGATCAAAATCGTAAAAAGTTTAAAGCTGGTACTATTGCACAATCTATTGTTGCGCAAGCAGAAGCAGAAGTAGCGTCTAATACAAGAGAAGTTGTAAATACACAGATAGAAATAGAGCGTGCTTTGTTTAATTTGGCGATGTTGTTACAGTTAGCAGACTACAGAAATTTTAGAATTGTAGACGTTAAATTACCAGAGAATATTAACTCGCAATTGTACAACTTAGAAGATGTTTTAGAAATAGCTTATAACTCTCAGCCGGCTGTAAAATATGCAGAACTACAAATAGAATCTGCAGCAAAATCTACAGAAATTGCAAGAACTTCGTTGTTTCCTAAAGTGACAGGAAGTTTTAATTTAGGAACAAATTATATGCAATATTTTAACAAACGATTGCAACAAGATGCTTTGTTTACTCAGTTAGGTCACAATGTAACGGGTGTTTTTGGAGTAAATGTTGTTATTCCGATTTGGAATCAATATTCGTATAAAATTAATATACAAAAAGCATTGATTAACCAAGATTTAGCTCAGGTTAACCTTTTGCAATCCAAACAAGAAATTCAAAAAAATGTACAATCGGCCTATTTCGAAGTAAATAGTTCTTTTGCATCTTACGATTCGTCTAAAGAAGCCGTAAAATATGCGAAAATTTCGTATGATTTTGCTCAGAAATCTTACAATGCAGGTGTAATCAATTTGTATGATTTTAACCGTTCTCGTAATGATATGATGGTTTCGGAATCGCAAATGTTACAAGCAAAATATAACTACATTTTTAAACAAAAAGTGCTAGATTTCTACGCAGGTGTTCCAATTACGTTGGACGAAAAATAAATTTCATGATACAATTTGCGTTAGGGATAGTAATGGAAATCCTTTTTTGTAGACTTTTTTTCTACAAAAAAGATTGAAATGAATAGCCCGTTCGAACGCCCAAATAAAAATCATCTACACAAACACAATTCATCTAATTTTCGTGATGTATATTTGCATTTATGGCAACAATCTTAAATATAGAAACTTCAACAAAAAATTGTTCGGTTTCGATTGCTAAAGATGGTGTACAACTGTGTTTGGTTGAGGAAAATGAAGAAAGTTTTGCACACGGCGAAAAACTAAATCAGTTTATAGACTGGTGTATCGACGGCGCTGAAATTACGTTGAATGATTTGGATGCAATCTGTGTTTCCAAAGGACCAGGTTCGTATACAGGCTTACGCATAGGCGTTTCGTCAGCAAAAGGTTTTGCATTTGGTTTGAATCTTCCGTTGTTGGCAATAAATTCTTTACAGATATTAGCTGAAATGCAGATTAATAAAGGTTTTGATTTGATAATCCCAATGATTGATGCGCGTAGAATGGAAGTGTATACGGCGCAATTTGATACGAATGGAAATCAGTTAACAGATACTGAAGCAAAAGTGATTGATGAGACTTCTTTTGAGGAATTGAAAGGAAAAAAGATTGTTTTTGTAGGTGATGGTGCGGAGAAATGTCAAGAAGTTTTGGCGCATTTGGATGCAACATTTGTACAAATTTTTCCTTCGGCGAAATATATGTGCGAACAGGCTGAAAAACGATTTGAAGAAAAACAGTTTGAAGATGTTGCGTATTTTGAGCCTTATTATCTGAAAGATTTTGTGGCAGGAAAAAAGAAAACTGAATAAATAAAAAAGAAATAACATGAAAAATCTTGTTTTGACAATTGCATCTTTGTACGGAATGATTGCAATTATTTTAGGAGCATTTGGTGCTCATGCGTTCAAGAAATTTTTACCAGACGAAAAATTAGCAAGTTTTGAGGTTGGTGTACGTTACCAAATGTATCATGCAATTGCATTATTAGCTATTGGTATGTATTTTCAGTTCGATAAAAGTTTAGAGCGTTCTGCTGCTTGGTGTCTTATTTTGGGAACTTTTGTGTTTTCTGTAAGTGTTTATTTATTATCATTTGCGGATCATTGGGGTGCAAATCTCAAGTTTTTAGGACCAATTACACCACTTGGTGGTTTGTTGATGGTTGTAGGATGGGGATTATTGGCTTGGATTTTTATGAAAGGTAGATAATTATTATAAATTAAAAACGGCGCTGATTTCAGCGCCGTTTTTAGTTATTTTGGTTTTATTATTTCTTCAAATTCATCTTCGTTAAATTCAAATTCTTCGAAAGTACATTCTATTTCAAAAGGAATATCACCTTCTGTGTTTTGTGTAAAATCTTGTACTTCTCCTTTCCAATTTAGGGTTAAAATACCTTTGTCGTTAACACTAAAATTTAGTTCGTTGTTTACTGTTTCGTAATCGTCTTCAGAAACATTTAAAGAAGTGTAATAAACCTCTACAAGTTCACCTTCTTCATCTTCTTCTTCCGCAAAACCGTATGGTATAGACACTTTTTTACCCGTTAATTGTTCGACAGATTCTACATCTAAAGGAAAATCGTCGATAAAAAGAGAAAGTTGAGGAAATTCATTTTGTAATGAGTCTCCTTCTACATGTTCTAAGTCATCATTGGAATGGATTTCTACCAATAAACATTTTTTATTTCCTTGAAAAACGACTTTGCATAATGATCTTTCAATTTTGTAATTCAATGTTTCGTCCGAATGGAAGAACTTAATTGTTTTCATTGTTTAGTTAATGTATGTTATTAATTATGAGTACGAATATAATTAAGTTCATTTAATTTTCATAAAAAAAATGACGAAGAAATGCATTTTTTTTATATATCGCCAAAAAAAGCCACACATTTGCATGTATGGCTTTGTATTTATAAGATAAAAACGTATTATTTTGCAACTTCAGCAGTAGCTGGTTTAGCTGTTAAATCTACTTGTAATAAAACTTCGTCTTTTACGATAGATCCACCTCCACCAGTGAAAGCAATTCCGAAATCTTTACGGTTGATACCGAATTCTTCAGATTTAATTGTTACTCCATTCGCGTCAACTGTTACGTTAGCTTTAAAAGTTACATTTTTAGGTGTTCCACGGAAATCTAAGTTTCCAGAAACTTCAGAATTATAATCTCCACCTTCAACTGGTTTTACAGCAGTAATTTCGAAAGTAGCTGTTGGGAATTTTTCAACATCTAAAAAATCAGCTGATTTTAAGTGTCCATCTAATTTTCCTTTGCTTTCTGCATCAGCATCTAAATCTTTAGATTCAAAAGATGTAAAATCTGCAACAAATTTACCAGCTTCTAAAACACCGTTATTTACTTTTACAGTTCCTTCTTTTAATTTTACAATACCGTAATGTCCTTCTTCAGGTTTGTTGATATCGTCAAAAGTTTTTCCACCTTTCCAGTTTACAACAGATGTTGTAGTATCTACATTATAATCCACAGCACCTTCTGTAGATGTAGCACCTTCTTGTGCTTCTGTTGTTTTTACAGTTTCTGTATTTCCACCACAAGATGTTAATGCAACAGCAGAAACAACGGCTAGGCCTAAAAATAATTTTTTCATATTGTTTTTTATTTGAGACAAAATTATAACTTAAATTGATAGTTTATATTGACTTATATCAATTAATGAAATAAATATTAAAATCATTTTGAATAATTCTAAATATCTTTAACCAAAAATAATAAAAATTTATTCAATTGTGCTAAAGATTGATAATCTTAATTATAACTACCCAGGATTTGAAGAAAATGTATTAACGAATATAAATTTCGAGGTACAAAAGGGAGAGGTAATTAGTGTAATAGGTGAGAGTGGAAGTGGTAAATCAACTTTATTGAAGTTGATTTACGGTTTGTTAGATTTTAATGATGGAGAAATAAAATATGGAGATAAAAAACTAAAAGGGCCATTGTACAACCTGATTCCAGGGCATAAGATGATGAAATATGTGGCGCAAGATTATGATTTATTAGATTTTGTGACGGTTGGTGAAAATGTCGGAAAATTCTTAAGTAATTTTGATTTAGCGCTCAAACAAAAAAATATTGATGAGGCTTTGGATGTGGTAGAATTAAAACATTTTAAACACATTTTTCCAAATAAATTAAGTGGAGGTCAACGGCAACGTGTTTCCTTAGCGCGCGCTTTGGCTCAAGAACCAGCGGTTTTGTTGTTAGATGAACCTTTTTCTAATCTTGATCAAACTTTAAAATTATCTATTCGAGAAAAAATTATGAATTGGTGTAGAACACATCAAATTACAGTAATTTTTACAACTCACGATTTGAGTGATGCATTTTATACTTCAGATAAAATTTTAGTTCTTGAAAATGGAAATATGATTCAATTTGATGAAATCGAAAATGTCAGAAAATTTCCGAAGAATGAGTATGCTGCTCGATTATTTGGTTATGTGAATGTGTTGAGAAGTGAAGAGTCTAAAAAATTATCTATCCATACAACGACTTCAGTTGTTATTTATCCCGAAGAAATTAAGATTTCTACAAATGGAAATTTTAGTGGGAAAGTTATCGAAACAAAATTTCAGGGAAGAGATTATTTGATAAATTTTAGTTACCAAGATCTAGAATTATATGCATATTTTGATGCTAAA
Organism: Algoriella sp.; assembly: GCF_036647415.1. Lineage (NCBI taxonomy): Bacteria > Pseudomonadati > Bacteroidota > Flavobacteriia > Flavobacteriales > Weeksellaceae > Algoriella > Algoriella sp. The sequence continues at coordinate 33,043 of NZ_JAVXKG010000002.1, read as the reverse complement.
CTAGAAAAAGGAACAAATATTAATTTTGATTTAAAATCATATTCCGTTATATAAAAAATAGAAATTAAAAGCCAATCATTTGATTGGCTTTTAGTTATTTATTCAGTAGAAACTCTAAAATTTCTGTTGTAAAATCTTTTGGGTTTTCGGCATGAATCCAATGTCCTGCATTTGCAATTTTTTTGATTTCCGCATTTGGAAAACGTTCTTTTATCAACATTTCATCTTCTGGTAAAATGTAATTAGAATTAGCTCCACCCAAAAATAATGTTGGACCATCAAATTCGCCATGTAACAATTCAGTACCAATCATCTCTTGATAAAATTTGTCTAAAACAGGCAAATTAAATCGAAACGCATATTTACCATTTTCTGCATTGTAAACATTTTTTAGTAAAAATTGACGAACACCGACTTCAGGAATATATTGACTTAAAATTGTTTCGACATCTTTTCGAGATTCTATTTCGTTAAAATCAACAGATTTTAATGCCTTGAAAATTGCATTATGATGTGGTTGATACGCTTTTGGTGCCATATCAGCTACAATCAAATGATCTAATCTATCTTGATGAATCATTGCAAAATCAATCACAATTCGTCCACCCAAAGAATGTCCTAAAAGATGAGCTTTTTCTATGTTATTTGCATCTAAATAATTTACAATATCCTGCGTCATAGCGGCTAAAGAAGAATCATCGCTATGGAAGCTTCGTCCATGATTTCGTAAATCGATAAGGTGAGTTGTAAAATATTCGCCAAAATATTTTCCTATGGTGTTCCAATTGTCCAATTGACCAAACAAACCATGAAAAACTAACAAATGTTTTTCGCCCGAACCTACAATTTTACTGTGTAAGATTTCTGTCATTTTCTAAAGATTAGCCAATTCTATTTTACGTAAATAAGTTTGTATTGTATTCTCCAAACCTAAATATAAAGCTTCAGAGATTAATGCATGTCCAATAGAAACTTCTGCAATTTCTGGAATCTCGTGAATAAAATATTCAATATTTTTTAAACTTAAATCATGTCCAGCATTTACACCTAATCCATTTGCTAAAGCCAATTTAGTAGTTTCTTTGTATGGATTGATCGCTGCCGAATTTCCTAAACCATATTGTGTCGCAAATTCTTCTGTGTACAATTCTATTCTATCTGCACCAGTTTTTGCTGCCGATTCTATTAAAGCTGGATTCGGATCTAAGAAAATAGAAGTTCTGATTCCTGCTTCTTTAAATGTTTTGATTACTTCTGTCAAATAATCAAAATGCTTTATTGTATCCCAACCAGCGTTAGATGTTATAGCATCTTCAGCATCAGGAACCAAGGTTACTTGTTCTGGTTTTGATTTTAAAACCAATTCCATAAAACTATCAACTGGTTTACCTTCTATATTAAATTCTGTTGTAACAACAGGTTTCAAATCATACACATCTTGGTAACGAATATGACGCTCGTCTGGACGTGGATGAATAGTAATTCCTTGTCCACCAAATTCTTGAATTTTTATAGCAGCTTCTACTAAATTTGGTGTATTTCCACCACGCGCATTACGTATAGTGGCAATTTTATTTATATTAACACTTAATTTGGTCATTGTTTTTGTATTATAAATTTTTGATATCTGATAATGAAATTGATTGCATAATTTCTAACTCAAATTTACGACAAGCAGTTAATAAATGATCGAAAATATCGGATTGAATTCGTTCAAATTCTAAACTACTCGAAGTCGTTGTAAAACACCCAATTTCTAAAGGCATTCCTAGCGGTGAAACTGGAAGTTGTTTTACGATAATTGAATCATTTTGAGAAATTGTTTTTAAACTCTTCAAATAATTTTCAACATAAATTCTAAACACACCAATATTAGTAAGATTTCTACCATTAATGTCAATTTCAGAATTGGTTACATTTTGATTATAAAGATTAATTTCTTCTCGTTTAGAAAGAATATATTGATTGATTAAAGTTATTTTTTCAAATTGATTTAACATTTCTTCATCACAAAACTTAAACGAATTCACGTTAAACGAAATAGAACGTTTAATTTGTCGCGTTCCAGTCTCCATCATCGGCATGTGATTGGTTACTTGCGATGAAACCAAATCTACAGTTGGTACAGTTGCAATAGATTTATCAAACTTTTCTATTTTCACTAAGTTGATGTTAATTTCTTTTACTATTCCTTCTATGTCGCCTTTGGAAATGGTGATCCAATCGCCAACTTTTACAATTTTTGAATAGGAAATTTGTAAACCAGAAACAAATCCAAAAATAGCATCACGAAAAATTAATAAAACAGCAGCCGTTAATGCTCCTAAAACAGTGATAATTGTATTCTGATCGACTGTAAAAAGAATCATTATCCCAGAAAGAATAGAAAAAAATGTAATGATAAATTTTAACATCTGACCAAACGTTCGTACACCAATTGTCGTATAACTGTTTTCTTCGTTGTAAACATCGATTATAGTATTGATGAATCGAAAAATCAATTGTGTAAAAACGATAAGTGTGATAAGTTGTGTTATTTTTTGAACAGTATGGAAAACACTTCCATCATCTTTGAACAAAAGAATATTCATACTTAATGCGAAACTTATCGGTATAAGATGAATGGCTGATGTAAATACTTTGTTTTTGTACAAAAAATTAAACCAATCATTTTGCGTTATTTTCGTCATTTTTTTAAGAATCGGAAAAATAATTGCTCTCAAAATAAAGTCAATCACAAAAAGGATTGCAATCCAAGCAACTATTTCCAAAAAAGTAAAAAGATTTTCGGACAAATCAATTTTAAATTGTTGATTGAAAAAAAATTTTACACCATCGGAAAATTCTTCATAAAAAGATTTATCTTGCACTTGCAGTTTCATAAATTTTAAGCAGAAAATTGTTATTGTACAAAGTTACATTTTTAAAAATAGAAATAATATGGATAACGATTCGGTACTAAATATCATTAGCGGAATTTTACTTGTAGTCGGATTAATAGGTACAGTTTTACCTGTTTTACCTGGTGCGCCATTGGCTTTAATAGGTTTATTGGTATTTAAATTTAGTGGAGATTGTAGCTATGGTTGGGGAACAATTATACTTGCAGGATTATTTGTATTAATAGGTGCTTTGTTAGATTATTTGTTGCCAATTTATATGACCAAAAAACTAGGAGGTACCAAATACGGTATTTGGGGATCAATTGTCGGATTAATTGTCGGATTATTTTTCCCACCAATAGGTTTTATAGTTGGACCATTTATTGGTGCATTTTTAGGTGAATTAGCTTTTAGCGCAGCAGAACCAAAAATGGCATTAAAATCTGCCTTTGGATCTTTTGCAGGATTTATTTTGACAACGGGTTATGATATTATTCTGACATTAATTTTTATAGGAATTTTTGTTTGGCAATTAATGAATTAATTATAGATTAAATGATTGAAATTAGGTCAATAAAAAAAAATGGCATATATTTGCAAAGAATTTAAGGAAGTAAAAGGAGGAGGGCTGGTTATAGCTCTCTTTTTCGTTGTATATGGATTCAGATAAAGTAAAACAGCTCATAGAAGAAGCAATCGCGGAAAACCCGGCATTGTTTCTTATCGATTGGAAAATCTCTCCAGAAAATAAAATATCTATTTTGGTAGACGGAGACGAAGGTGTTCCAATTGAAGAAATTGTAAGAATTAGCCGCTACGTAGAAAATAATCTTGATCGTGAAGATGATGATTTTTCTCTAGAAGTTTCTTCTCCTGGTGTTGGTAGTAATTTGACAATGCCTCGTCAATACTCAAAAAATGTTGGTCGTACACTAGAAGCAACATTAAATGATAAAGTGATAGAAGGTGAAATTGTTGAAGCAGATGAAGAAGGTGTAATCCTTTTTTGGGAAGCACGCGAACCAAAACCAGTAGGAAAAGGTAAAATTACAGTAGAAAAAGAAGAAAAAATAAAGTACGCTGACATTAAGAAAGCGATAATAAAAGTCACCTTTTAAAAATTTAAAATGTAATGGACAATCTTGCATTAATCGAGTCTTTTGGAGATTTTAAAGACGATAAGAATATCGACCGTATTACACTTATGGCTATCCTAGAAGAAGCCTTAAAAAGTGTATTGAAAAAGAAATATGGTTCTGATGATAACTTTGACATTATTGTAAATCCTGACAAAGGAGATTTAGAAATTTGGCATAACCGTATTGTTGTAGAAGACGGTTTTTCTGAAGACGATGCAACAGATATCGAATTAGCTGAAGCACGTAAAATTGAACCAGATTTTGAAGTAGGTGAAGAAGTTTCGGAAAAAATTCCAATCGAAGCATTAGGTCGTCGTGCCATTTTAACTTTACGCCAAACATTGGTTTCTAAAGTTATGGAGCATGATAACTCTAACTTATACGAAAAATTTAAAGGATTAATTGGAGAAGTTGTTTCAGGAGAAATTCACTATGTACGTCACAAACATGTGATAATCATGGATGATGATCAAAATGAAATGATTTTACCAAAAGAAAATCAAATACCATCAGATTTTTTCAGAAAAGGAGAAACATTGCGTGCAATTGTTGATGATGTAAAATTAAGAGGAGCAAAACCTCAAATTATTTTATCAAGAACATCACCAAAATTCTTAGAGAAATTATTTGAACAAGAAATTCCAGAAATTTTAGACGGATTAATTACAATCAAAAATGTAGTTCGTATCCCTGGAGATAAAGCAAAAGTTGCAGTAGAATCTTATGATGACCGTATTGATCCTGTAGGAGCATGTGTGGGTATGAAAGGTTCTCGTATTCATTCAATCGTTCGCGAATTACGTAACGAGAATATTGATGTAATCAATTATACAAACAACCAAAGCTTATACATTCAACGTGCATTAAGCCCAGCTAAAATAGCAAATATAGAGATTGACGAAGAAAGAAATAAAGCGTTAGTCCATGTAAATGCAGACGAAGTTTCTAAAGCAATTGGTAAAGGTGGTTATAACGTACGTTTGGCATCTAAACTTGTTGGAATGGAAATTGATATTTTTAGAGAAGGAGTACAAGATGAAGATGTAGAATTAAGAGAATTCTCAGACGAAATCGATTCTTGGGTAATCGACGCATTTAGCGCGATAGGATTAGATACTGCAAAAAGTATCTTAGAACAAGATGTAGATGACTTAGTAAAACGAACAGACCTAGAAGAGGAAACAATTTTAGAAGTAATTCGTGTCTTAAAAGAAGAGTTTGAAGATTAATTCATTCTCAAGTCATAAACAATTTGTAAATTTGCAAAACATTATATAAAAATAAGAGATTAGTTTCATATGCCGGAAATAAGATTAAGTAAAGTATTAAAAGAATTAAATATATCAATAGATAGAGCTGTTGATTTTTTAGAAGCCAAAGGTAAAACAGTAGAAAAAAACCCAAACTCTAAAATCGACTTGCCGACTTATGATATTTTAGTTAATGAGTTCCGGTCTGATGCGAAACAAAAGCAAGCTTCCGGTGAAGTAGTCATTAACAAAATTTCTGATATCAAAGCAGCAGAAAAGAAAGAAGCAGATGCAAAAGCGGCAGCTGAAAAACCTGTTGTTATAGAGAAACCTACAATTACAGAAAAACCTGTAGCTGTAGAAAAACCAGAAATTACACAAACGACGAAAGTTGAATTGGAAGGTCCTAAAACTGTTGGTAAAATAGATTTAGATGCTTTAAAACCAAAAGCTAAAGTTGAAAAAACTTCAGCTAAGGAAGAAGAAGTTAAGAAACAAGAAATTAAAAAAGAGGAAGCTCCTATAGCAAAAGTTGAGGAGAAGAGTCCAGAATTACCTAAGGAAACAAAAGGTCCTAAGGTGATAAAAGTAATTGATCTTGATAAAATAAATAATACGAGTAAACCTAAAAAACAAGATTCTCCGGCTCCTAAAAAAGAGCAAGCAGAACCTAAAAAGGCTGAAGCACCAAAGGTGGAAGTTAAAAAAGAGGTGAAGAAAGAAGAACCTAAAAAGGTTGAAGAGGTGATAAAGCCTGAAACAAAATTGGAAGCGAAGCCTGAAGTGAAGAAAGAAGAAATAGAAGAAGTAGCGCCTGAGACTCAGAAAATAGAGACTGTTTATACCAAATTAGATGGTCCTAATTTTACTGGAGCTAAAATTGACTTATCGAAATTTGATAAGAAAAAACCAGAGCCAAAAGGAAACCAAAAAGGTGGGAATAGTGCAGCTGACAAGAAGAAGCGCAAACGTATTCAGAAAAATGTTAAGCCAGAAGATGTAGCAAAAACTGGAGATAACACAAATAACAACCGTCAAGGAGGTAATACAAATCACCAAGGAGGTAATAACAACCGTCAAGGTGGAAACAATAATCACCAAGGAGGTAATAATAACAACCGTCAAGGTGGTGGAGCAGGAGCTGGTAATAACAGACCTGGAGGAAACAACAGACCTGGAGGAAATAACAATCGCCCAGGAACAGGAAACAATCGTCCGATAACAAACTACAGAGGTGGACAACGTGTACCTCCAGCAGAACTTTCTGACGAAGATGTTAAAAAACAAATTAAAGACACTTTAGACAAACTTACAAATAAAGGTAAGGGAGCGAAAAGTGCAAAACATAGAAGAGACAAACGTAATCAACGTCGTGAATATGCTGAATTAGAGCAAGAAGCGATGGATAAAGATAAAACGTTACACGTAACAGAATTTGTTACTGTAAACGAATTAGCTTCTTTAATGGATGTTTCTGTAACAGAAGTAATTTCTGCTTGTATGTCTTTAGGAATCATGGTTACCATGAACCAACGTCTAGAAGCTGATACAATTCAATTAGTAGCAGATGATTTTGGATTTGAAGCTGTATTTGAAAGTGCTGAAGAAGAAATTTCTACTGAAGAAGAAGTAGTTGATAGCCCAGAAGATTTAGTAACTCGTGCGCCAATCGTAACAGTAATGGGACACGTGGATCACGGTAAAACATCATTATTAGATTATGTTCGTAAAGCTAACGTAATCGCTGGTGAATCAGGAGGTATCACACAACATATTGGTGCATATAACGTAACATTACCTAGCGGTAAACGTGTAGCATTCTTAGATACTCCAGGTCACGAGGCCTTTACAGCAATGCGTGCTCGTGGTGCTCAAGTAACAGATATCGCAATTATTGTGATTGCTGCTGATGATCAAATCATGCCACAAACAAGAGAAGCAATTTCTCACGCACAAGCTGCGGGTGTACCAATGGTATTTGCAATCAATAAAATTGATAAACAAGGAGCTAATCCAGAAAAAGTAAAAGAGCAATTAGCTCAAATGAATATCTTGGTAGAAGATTGGGGTGGAACATACCAATCTCAAGAAATTTCTGCAAAATCTGGTTTAGGAGTTGAGGATTTATTAGAAAAAGTTTTATTAGAAGCTGAAGTATTAGATCTTAAAGCAAATCCAAATCGTAAAGCATCTGGTACAGTTGTAGAAGCTGCATTAGACAAAGGACGTGGATATGTATCTACAATTATTGTACAAACGGGTACATTAGCCATCGGAGATTATGTATTAGCAGGATCTCACCACGGTAAAGTACGTGCGATGTTAGATGAGCGTGGAAACAATGTAAAAGTTGCAGGTCCATCTACACCAGTTACAGTATTAGGTTTAGACGGAGCGCCAACAGCAGGTGATAAATTCAAAGTTTACGAAGACGAACGCGAAGCGAAACAAATTGCATCTCGTAGAGATCAATTACAACGTGAGCAAACTATTCGTACACAGAAACATATTACACTTGATGAGATTGGACGTCGTATCGCTTTAGGAGATTTCAAAGAATTAAATATTATCTTGAAAGGAGATGTGGATGGTTCTGTTGAAGCATTAACAGACTCATTACAAAAACTTTCTAACGAAGAAATTATCGTTAACATCTTACATAAAGGTGTTGGACAAATTACAGAATCTGACGTATTATTAGCTTCTGCTTCTGATGCAATCATTATCGGATTTAATGTTCGTCCAGGTGTTTCTGCTCGTGATATTGCGGATAAAGAAGAAGTAGAGATTAGAACATATTCTATTATCTATGCTGCAATCGATGAGGTGAAAGAAGCGATGGAAGGTATGTTATCTCCAGAGTTGAAAGAGCAAGTTACAGGTAATATCGAAGTTCGTGAAACATTCAAAGTAACGAAAGTTGGAACAATTGCAGGATGTATGGTATTAGATGGTAAAGTTTACAGAAACTCTAAAATCCGTATTATTCGTGATGGTGTTGTAATTCACGAAGGTGAGTTAGCTTCATTAAAACGTTTCAAAGATGACGTGAAAGAAGTTTCTAAAGGTTACGAATGTGGTCTTAACATCAAAAACTTCAATGATATCAAAGAAAATGATATTATCGAAGCTTACGAAACTATCGAAGTTAAAAAGAAATTAAAGTAAATTTAATTTTATAACATATAAAAGGGACTCAATTGAGTCCCTTTTTTTTATGAATAATAATTTATTAAGTCTTTTTATTTGTGAAAATTATTCTAAATTAAACTTGTATTGCAGGATTATATCCTATTTTAACATTATTTTAAAGTTTTATTTTAGTTTATTTAAATAAGATTTGGTTTGTAGTCTATAAAGTCTATAAATTTGCTAGACTTTAAAATGGTAAAATGATAAGAAACAAATACTCTCTCAAGAAATTATTTTTACTCGCTACATTATTTGGCGGATCAGTACTGTTTGCTCAACAAGCAAAAGTGCATGGTATTGTAGAAGATGCCAAGGGTCCAATAGCTAATGCAACGGTTAATGTAAAAGGAACTTCTATTAATACAACAACTGATGCCAATGGATTTTATGAAATTCTAGTAAATCCAGGAAATTACAACATTGTCGTAACAAAAGCAGGAGAGCCAACAAATGAACAAACAATTACAATTATAGACGAACAAGAAGTTGATTTAGATTTCTTTTTACAATCAATAGACGCACAAACTGATCTTAGCGAAGTTGTTTTGATTGGTTCTCGTAGCGTTGGACGCACACAATTAGATTCTTCTACACCAGTTGATGTAATTGATGTAAAAGAAATAACAAAAGATGTTGGTCAGGTTTCATTAAATCAAATTTTGAACTACGTTGCACCTTCATTTAGCTCAAATACACAAGTTATTTCTGATGGGACAGATCATATAGACCCAGCTTCGTTACGAGGTCTTGGACCAGATCAAGTATTGGTTTTGATTAATGGAAAACGTCGTCACACAACATCGTTAATTAACATCAATGGTTCATTTGGAAAAGGATCTGTAGGTACAGATCTTAATGCAATTCCGACTTCAGCAATCAAACGAATTGAGATTTTACGTGATGGTGCAGCAGCGCAATATGGCTCTGATGCAATTGCAGGTGTTATCAACATTGTGTTAGATGATTCGACAGATAAAGTAAGAGCAAATATTACGTATGGCGGAAATTTATCGAAGAACGCAGAAGATAATTTTGATGGAGAAACATTTCAGGCAAATGTAAACTATGGCGTTAAAGTTGGTGAAAAAGGTGGTTTTGTAAATCTATCTGGATCGTACGATAAACGTCAACCATTCAACCGTCAAAAAGAATTTACAGGAACAATTTTTTCTGATTATAATCGACCAGATTTATATCCAAATCCAACAGGAGTAGATATTACAACAGCAGAATTAGAACGTCGTGGAGAAACACGTGCCGATTATGTTTCGCGTATTGGACAGTCAAAAAATGAAGGTGGAGCAATCTTTTTAAATTCACTTTTTCCAGTTTCGGATAAGACAGAAATTTATGCTTTTGGAGGTTTGAATTATCGTTTGGGTGAATCGGCAGCTTTTCGTCGTCAGCCAGCACAATTAAATCAAACTGTTTCTACTATTTTTCCAAATGGTTATATGCCATTAATAGAAACAAATAATTACGATCGTTCCTTAGCTGCTGGTATTCGTAGCGAAATTGGTGATTGGAAAGTTGATTTCTCAAATACGTATGGAAATAACACAATCGATTTTGGAGTTAAAAATACAGTGAATGCATCTATGTTAGACTCTTCTCCAACTTCTTTTGAAGCTGGTGGATATCGTTTTACACAAAATACAACCAACCTAGATTTTTCTCGTTTTTTTGATGATGCATTGGCAGGAATTAATGTTGCTTTTGGAGCCGAATTTCGTTACGAAAATTATAAAATTGTAGCAGGAGAGGAATCTTCTTATGCAAATTACGGTAAAGTTCGTCAGATAGGAATTGGAGCCAATGGACAACCAATTTATACACCCGATTTTAATGGAAATATCAACACATTATTTGCAGCGAATGGTTCAGCTTTTGCAGGTGGAGCGCAAGCTTTTCCTGGTTTTCTACCAGCAAATGAAGTTGATGCAAGCAGACATTCTGTAGCAGCTTATTTGGATACGGAATTTAATTTTACTAAAAATTGGTTAGTTGCAGCCGCAGTTCGTTACGAAGATTACTCAGATTTTGGCTCGACATTGAATGGTAAAATATCAACACGATATAAGTTAGGTAACTATGTTTTGAGAGCTGCTGCAAGTACAGGATTTAGAGCGCCATCTTTACATCAAATGTATTTTAGTGCAACATCAAGTTTATTTTTAGATGGCTCAATTTCTAATTCAGGAACATTTACAAATGATAGTCGTGCAGCTAAATTATTAGGAATACCAGAATTGAACGAAGAGAAATCGAAAAGTGTTTCAGCAGGTTTTACTGCAAATTGGGGTAAATTTAAGTTGAGCGTAGATGGTTATTTTATCCGAATTGATGATCGTATTATTTATACAGGAACTTTTACGGGAAGTAATGCAGCGAATGCTACAACTCAAGACAAAGAAATTTACGAATTATTACAACAAGCAAATGCAACATCTGCACGCTTTTTCGCTAATGCAATTGATACTGAAACCAAAGGAATAGATGTTGTTTTAACGTATCAAGAAAAGTTTGGTTTAGGAAAATTAAGAGCAGATTTATCAGCCACTTTCAATAAAACAAATGTTGTAGGTGATGTACATGCATCAGACTTATTAAAAGGAAAAGAGGCTACTTATTTTGATCGTTCGAGTCGTATTTATTTAGAATCGGCTGTTCCACGTACAAAAGTTAATTTATCATTGAATTATAGTCTAGATAAATGGAACGTGTATTTACGAAACGTTTATTTTGGAGAGGTTGATGGAGCAACAAATAATTTAGCAGATGCGCAGACTTTCGGAGGAAAAGTAATTACAGATTTAAGTTTTGGTTATGCTGTTAATAAAAATATTTCAGTAACAATTGGTGCAAATAATTTGTTAGACGTTTATCCTGACAAGACAAATGTTGGAAGTTTACGTGGTGCAGGATATTTCTTGTACTCAAGAACAGGACAGCAATTTGGTACAGGTGGTCGTTTTGCTTTCGCAAGATTGTCATTAAATTTATAATAAAATATAGTTTTAGGGTTTTTTGCCAAACTTTCATTAATTTGATGAAGGTTTGGTAATTTTGTTTAAAATCATTTCAAATGAAAAATATATCATTAATAATACTTTCATTCTTCACATTTATTCAAGTAAATGCGCAAGAATCATATAAAAATGGAGTTGTTGTGACGGCTCATCCCGAAGCATCAAAAGTTGGAATTGATATTCTGAAAAAAGGTGGAAATGCAATAGATGCATCTATTGCGGTGCAATTTGCTTTGGCAGTTGTTTATCCAAACGCTGGTAATATTGGTGGAGGCGGTTTTTTAGTTTATCGCGATGCAAAAGGAAATACAGATGCGTTAGATTTTCGTGAAAAAGCACCGCTTAATGCGAAAGAAGATATGTATTGGGATAAAGAAGGTAATCCAATTACAGATCTTAGTTTGTATGGACAATTGGCTGCTGGAGTTCCTGGAACAGTAGATGGAATGGTAAAAGCACACGAAAAATATGGTAAATTAAGTTGGAAAGAATTGCTACAACCAGCAATAGATTTAGCTGAAAAAGGTTTTCCAATCACAAAACAACAAGCGAGTGAATTAACAAATAAACATGAAGATTTTGAGAAATATAACAAAGTTGCGAATGCGTTAATTTCTCGTTCAACTTGGAGTCAAGGAGATTTATTGATTCAAAAAGATTTGGCAAATACGCTGAAATTGGTTCAACAAAAAGGTAGAAATGGTTTTTATTCTGGTAAAACAGCCGATTTGATTGTGAATGAAATGAAGCGTGGAAATGGAATTATCACAAAAAAAGATTTAAAAAATTATCATTCAGTTTGGCGAAAACCAGTTTCTGGAGCTTACAAAGATTACAACGTAATTTCTATGCCACCGCCATCAAGTGGAGGAATTGCATTGGTTTCGTTGTTTCAATCTATCGAAAAATATCCATTGAAAAAGTGGGGATTTCAGTCAGATTCTACAATTCAAGTTATGGTAGAAGCAGAACGCCGAGTTTATGCAGATCGTGCTGAACATTTGGGAGATCCAGATTTTTTTAAGGTTCCTCAAAAACAATTGTTAGACAAAACCTATAATGTAAATCGTATGAATAATTTTTCGTTTGATAGAGCAACACCAAGTTCTGCTGTAAAAGCGGGTGAAATTATTGGAAAAGAATCGATGGAAACAACGCATTATGTAATTGTAGACAAAGATGGAAATGCAGCTTCTGTAACAACTACTCTTAATGGTTCTTACGGTTCGTTAGTTGTAGTTGGTGGCGCAGGTTTTTTATTGAATAATGAAATGGATGATTTTTCTGTAAAACCAGGAACACCAAATATGTATGGTTTGGTGGGAGGAAAAGCGAACGCAATTCAGCCACAGAAACGTATGTTAAGCTCGATGACGCCTTCTATTTTAGAGAAGGATGGTAAACTGTTTATGGTTGTCGGAACTCCAGGTGGCTCTACAATTATTACTTCTGTTTTTCAAACAATTCTGAATGTTGTTGATTTTGGAATGACAATGCAAGAAGCTGTTGCTGCTTCTCGTTTTCATCATCAATGGTTGCCAGATCAAGTAGATTACGAACCAAAAGCAATTTCTGAGAATGTAAGGGAAACATTGCGCAAAAAAGGATATAATTTGAAAGAAAGAAATGCTTATGGACGCGTAGATGGTATTTTGGTTAATCCAAACGGAACATATCAAGGTGGTGCAGATCCGCGTGGAGATGATAAAATTGAAGGATATTAAGTTTATAATTTCTAAGAATTTACATAAAAACAAAAGGCTATTCATTATCGAATAGCCTTTCTTGTTTTATATTTTGAATAAAGATTTTACCAGCCTTTTATAGCTCCACCTTTGAAAACTTCATCTGCTTTTTTAGCAACTTGTTCAGACTGGTACGCTTGTACAAATTTCTTCACTTTTTCATCGTTTTTGTTATCTTCACGACTCACAATGATATTTACATAAGGCGATTCTTTGTTCTCTGTAAAAATTCCTTGTTTTTTTGCATCTAAACCAGCTTGTCCTGCAAAATTATTATTAATAACAGAGATTGCTACTTTTTCATCATCTAAAACACGAGGCAATTGAGGTGCTTCTAATTCTAAAATTTCTAATTTTTTTGGATTAGAAACAACATCAGTTAATTTAGGAAATAAACCAACTCCATCTTTCAATTTAATTAAACCTATTTTTTGTAACAATAATAAAGATCGTCCACCATTTGCAGGATCATTCGGAATAGCAATTGTATTACCTTCTTTTAACTCGTTTATAGATTTTATTTTTTTAGAATATCCAACAATTGGGTATAAAAATGTATTTCCAACAGGCGCTAATTTATATCCTCTTTGTTTTTCTTGTTCTTCTAAAAATGGAACAGTTTGATAAGCATTAACATCTAAATCTCCATTGTTCAACGCTTCATTTGGAACGATATAATCATTGAAAGTAATCAATTCTACATCCAAATTATATTTTTCTTTTGCAACTTGTTTCGCAACCTGAGCCACTTCAAATTCAGGTCCAGTCATCACACCAACGCGTATTGTATTTGCATCGGTTTTAGATTCACCACATGATGTTAAAGCAAATGCTGAAATTGTTGTAAGAAGTATATTTTTAATTAACTTTTTCATTGTTTAAATTATTTATGATTGAATTTTTTTGATAAGAAATCACCAGCAAATTGGATGATAAAAACGATAATTATTAAAAGAATTAAAACGGTATTCATAATAAAAGTATCGTATCCAACATACCCATATTGATAACCTATTTGTCCTAATCCACCCGCTCCTACAGCGCCACCCATTGCTGAATAGCCGACTAAAGTAATTAGTGTAATTGTTGCAGCATTTATTAACGATGGTAATGCTTCTGGTAACAAAACTTTGAAGATGATTTGCGAAGGTTTTGCGCCCATAGAGCGTGCTGCTTCTATCAAACCTTCAGGAATTTCTAATAAACTATTTTCGACCAAACGCGCTATAAATGGTGCGGCTCCAATACTAAGAGGTACCAAAGCGGCTGCGACACCAATTGACGTTCCGACCAGACCTCGTGTAAAAGGAATCATCCAAACGATTAAAATAATGAATGGAATTGAACGAAAAACATTGACAAAAAATGCTAAAATTTGATTGATTAATTTGTTTTCTAACAACTGTCCTTTTCTCGTCAAAAACAAGAAAATTCCGATTGGAAGTCCAAGTAAAAAACCAAAAAATCCGGAAACAAATGTCATCAAAACTGTTTCCCAAGTTCCCTTAAGTAATAGATTAATAACTGCTTCTGACATAACCGATTTTTTCTAAATTAAATTTATTTTGCTGTAAATATGTTTCGATTTCTGAATTTTCTTTTGAATTAATTTTCAAGAAAAATGTTCCATAATTAATTTCTCCAGCATATTCTATTCTCGAATTAATTATTTCTGCTTCAGTTTTATACAACGAACTTATTTCTGCAATAAGTTGATTGAATTTTGGTTGATTGGTAAAATTTACCTTATAAATGGTCGAATTATTTTCTGAATAAGTATCAACCAAATTTTTCTGAAAGCTTAGTGGTAAAGCAATATCCAACGAACTTTTAATAAATTCTTGTGTAATATTTTCTTTCGGATTTGTAAAAATAGCTTCCACAGATCCGTGTTCTACCAACTTTCCGTCTTCTATAACGCCAACTTCATCACAAATAGAATTGATAACTTCCATTTCATGCGTAATCAATAAAATTGTCAGATTAAGTCGTTGATTTATTTCTTTCAACAATCTCAAAATAGATTTTGTAGTAGCAGGATCCAAAGCACTTGTCGCTTCGTCACACAACAAAACTGTCGGATTATTTGCCAAAGCACGCGCTATTGCAACACGTTGTTTTTGTCCGCCCGATAAATTTGTAGGATATTCTTTTGCTTTTTCGTGAATACCAACAAGGTGTAAAAGTTCATCAACCTTTGTTTTGATTTGGCTTTTCGAAACACCTTCTAATTCCATCGGAAATGCAATATTTTCTTCTACAGTTCGTGAAGAAAGTAAATTAAAATGTTGAAAAATCATTCCGATTTTTCTTCTTTCTAATGTTAATTTAGAATTGCTTAATTCTAAAAGATTAATTCCATCTACCAAAACTTCTCCTTTATCAGGACGCTCCAGTAAATTAACACAGCGAATCAAGGTGCTTTTTCCTGCACCAGATTTACCAATGATTCCAAAAATTTTTCCTTCATCAATTTTTAAAGAAACATCGCGTAAAGCATAAATTTCTTTTTTAGAAGTTTTAAATGTTTTGGATATATTTTTTATCTCAATCATTCTCTATTTTTAATAAAAAAACCTCTCAAAAAACATCAAGAGGTTTGTGTATTTTATATTAATTTTAGTCTATCAAAGTTATAGACATTTAAATTCTTATGCAAAAATAATTAATTTTTCACGAATGATTTTTTAATAAATAAGAATTTTATTCTTTTAAATTTTAGTTTAATAAAATAAATTTCTAAATATATTAATTTTGAATTAAGATTAATTTTATAATAAATCGATTATTAGTAATTATTTCTTATGATAAAACATCTCTTATTTCTGGATTTTTCTCGAATTGAGCTTTTGCAAATGGACATAACGGAATTACTTTTACATTCTCTTTTCTAACCCAATCTACTAATGCCGTCAATGCTTTTTTACCGACACCTTGTCCTCCGTATGCTTCGTCAACTTCGGTATGATCAATAATTATTTTATCATTACCAGCCCAAACATAAGCCATTTCACCTGCTTTTTTATCGCCATCTAAAACGACAAAAGCTCCATTTTTTTGATCATCAATTTGTTTAACTTCCATCTTGTTCTATTTTATAGTTGAATTATTAGTTTTCTAATGTACCAAATTTTCCGTTATTATAATCATCAAAAGCTTCACGAATTTCATCTTGAGTATTCATTACAAAAGGTCCATAAGAGGCAATCGGCTCGTTTAGAGGTTCTCCACTCAAAATTAACACAACACTATTTTCTTTTGCTTCAATTTCAAAATCTTCTCCTTCGTTTGTGAAAAGTAATAAATGATCGGTAGGTACAATTTCTTCATTGTTTACTTTTACTTCACCTTCTATTACGAGTAGAACTGTATTGTAATTTGCAGGGAAATTAAAATTAGCTTTTCCACCTTCGTTTAATTTTGCATTCAACATATTAACAGGAGAAAATGTAGAAGCAGCACCTTTTGTTTGATTATAATTACCTGCGATTACTTCAATAATTCCATTTTCTACATCAACTGTCGGAATATTTTTATGATCGATAGCTTGATATTTTGGCGCACTCATTTTATCCTTTGCTGGCAAGTTTACCCAAAGTTGAACCATTTGGAAAATTCCACCTTTTTTATAAAATTCTTCTGCATGATATTCTTTGTGTAAAACTCCCGAAGCAGCAGTCATCCATTGTACATCGCCTTGATGAATTGTTCCGCCTCCGCCAGCACTATCGTGGTGAGAAACACTACCTTCGTAAGCAATTGTAACTGTTTCGAAACCACGATGTGGATGTACGCCAACTCCTTTTGGAATATCTGTTGCTGGAAAATGAAATTTAGAATTATAGTCTAGCATAATAAATGGATCCATGCGTTTCATACCTAAATGATAACCGTTTGGAATAAAATTATGAACTCTAAATCCATCTCCTACAAAATGAGGTTCTCTTGGCGCTACAACTATTTCTATTTTTTTTGTGTTCATATCTATAAATTTTATATTTTCTACTTTTAATAAAACAAATTTACAACCACAAAAGCATCCTGAAATTGATATAAGTTAAGAAGTTGTTTATGTATTAAGCGAAATAAAAAACCACTTCGGTTGAAGTGGTTTTGAGAATTTTTTGATTGATAAGGAATGATTTTAGAAATAATAAGAGATTGTCATTCTGAGCTTGTCGAAGAATCTTTTCGCTAACGCTACATTCTGAATGGTAAACAAAGTCATCCTAATATAAGTTAAGAAGTTGTTTATTGAAAGTTAGAATTTAAAAGCTAATCCATAGCCATCTTCGTTTACATTAAAGTTTAAAGAATTAGAATAAGTTGTAGTTTCATTTTCCAACTCAACTGCCTTTTTTATATTTTTATTAAATCCAATCCATAATGGAATTGAAGTAGCTGTAATTCCTAAACCAATTCCAAGATAAATTAAACCAGATTCTCTATTTGATTTTCTTGTTATCTTTTCATAAGGATTTTTGCTATTTCCTTTACCTAAATTTCCAATGAACATTCCTGTACCGAATCCAATACCAAATCCGCCAATAGTACTAATGATGGTTCCAAATGTTTTATTTGAATAAGCTTTTTGAATATGTTTTATTGCACTGGGATTTTCAAATACTTGCTTATATTGGTTTAGTCTATAAGTTTCTTCATTTTTAATAAATAAATCTTTAGTACTTGTTCCTAAAATAATTTGTTGATTAGAATTTGTTTCTTGACTAAAAGCAAATGTATTTGTTAATAGTAATAAAAATGTTAATTTTTTCATTGATATAGTTTAAAGTAATTTTTCATCAACGATATTTGGTAAAGTCACTTTCAACAAAGGCTCTTCTTCCATTGCTCGTTTTATCGCAAAAATAGCTTCTTCGTTTCTTGCCCAAGATCTGCGCGCAATTCCATTGTTTACATCCCAGTGTAACATTGATTTTAAGCGATTTTCAGCATCTTGTGTTCCATCTAACAACATTCCGAAACCACCATTAATCACTTCTCCCCAACCAACGCCACCGCCGTTGTGAATAGAAACCCAAGTTGCACCTCGAAAACTGTCACCAATTACATTATGAATTGCCATATCAGCCGTGAATTTTGATCCATCATAAATGTTAGAAGTTTCACGGAAAGGAGAATCCGTTCCCGAAACATCATGATGATCACGTCCTAAAACAACAGCTCCAATTTCTCCTTTTGTAATTGCATCGTTAAACGCTTTTGCAATTTTCATACGACCTTCTGCATCGGCATATAAAATGCGAGCTTGTGAACCAACGACTAATTTGTTTTCTTGCGCACCTTTTATCCACGTAATATTGTCCTGCATTTGTTGCTGAATTTCTTTCGGAGAATGTTGCATGATTTCTTCTAAAACTTGACAAGCAATTTCGTCTGTTTTTTCTAAATCGAGAGGATTTCCAGAAGCACAAACCCAACGAAAAGGTCCAAAACCATAATCAAAACACATTGGTCCCATAATATCTTGAACATAACTTGGATAAGCGAAAGTTTCGCTAGCTAATTTTGAATAAGAGGAATCTACTAAGTTTCCTTTTTCATCTTTATGAACTTTGGCACCAGCACGGGAAGCTTCTAATAAAAAAGCATTTCCGTAATCAAAAAAATAGGTTCCTTTTGCAGTGTGTTTATTTATAGCTTCGGCATGACGACGTAAAGTTTCTTGAACTTTTTCTTTGAATAATTCAGGATTTTCTGCCATCATTTGATTAGATTCTTCAAACGATAAACCAATCGGATAATAACCTCCAGCCCAAGGATTGTGCAATGATGTTTGATCTGAACCTAATTCGATATAAACATTTTCTTCATCAAATTTTTCCCAAACATCAACAATATTTCCATTGTAAGCGATAGAAACAACTTCTTTGTTTTCTTTTGCTTTTTTTACACGAGTAACTAATTCGTCCAAATCTGTAATTACTTCGTCTACCCAACCTTGTTCGTGACGTTTGTAAGTCGCAGCAGGATTTACTTCGGCAGTTACCGAGATAACGCCTGCAATATTTCCGGCTTTTGGTTGTGCTCCACTCATTCCGCCAAGACCAGCCGTTACAAATAATTTACCAGCCGTTCCTTTGTCATCAATTTTCCGAGAACCATTCAAAACTGTAATTGTTGTTCCGTGTACAATTCCTTGTGGACCGATGTACATATAACTTCCAGCAGTCATTTGTCCATATTGTGAAACACCTAAAGCGTTCATTTTTTCCCAATCGTCAGGCTTCGAATAATTCGGAATAACCATTCCATTCGTTACCACAACTCTTGGTGCATTTTTGTGCGAAGGAAATAATCCCATAGGATGTCCAGAATACATAACCAAAGTTTGCTCTTCCGTCATTTCTGACAAATATTTCATCGTCAAAAGATATTGCGCCCAATTCTGAAAAACAGCGCCATTTCCTCCGTACGTAATTAATTCTTCGGGATGTTGAGCTACTGCATGATCCAAATTGTTTTGAATCATTAATTGAATTGCTTTTGCTTGTTCAGAATTTCCTGGATAATCAGAAATTGGTCGAGCAAATATTTTGTAATCTGGCATGAAACGATACATATAAATTCGTCCAAAATCTTCTAATTCTTGTTTAAATTCAGGAATTAATTCTGCATGAAATTGAGAATCAAAATAACGTAATGCATTTTTAAGTGCTAATTTTTTTTCTTCTTCTGATAAAATTTCTTTGCGTTTTGGCGCATGACTTATAGTTGTATCTCTATATTTTTTTGAAGGAAGATGTGACGGAATTCCTTCTTTTATTTGTTCTTGAAATGTCATTTTTTTTTGTGGTTTTCTTTTAATGTTTTACGTAGAACGTTACATGTTTTTTTTGTTACTCTAATAATCTATCCTTTGACAAGCTCTAGATGACAAGGATATTATGTGTAACGTTAAACGTTTTTGTCATTCTGAGCTTGTCGAAGAATCTACAGGTTATAGTTTATTTTTCTTTAAATCTTTGTCAATAAAAAATAGAATAATAAATCCGACGAAATAACACACTAAATCAATCCATGAGAATGATGTTCCGATGATGATTCGTGCAGCTTTGTTATGTCCTAAACCTATTAATTCTACAAAATTAAAATACTGTAAAATTTCAACTACAAAAGAAAAAATCAACGTAAAAATTGCAAGATTAATCGCTTTTGTGTTGATAAATGCTTTGAGAAAATAGTAAATAAAAATTACGACTAAAATATCGCCAATAAATGGACGAATGATTTTGTCTTTGATAAAAAGTGCAATAAAAACTTCTACTAAGAAAATTATAATCGCAATGATGAAGGATTTTTTATCGAATTTGAACATTTAATATTTTTTACATTGGTATTATTCATTTTTTGACCTTCGAAAAGCTCAGGATGACAATTTAATTCTGTCACTCTGAGCGTGTCGAAGAGTCTTTCTACTATGTATAGGTTTCCTGTATTATAAATAGTTGCTCTGGATGACAAGAATTATTTAAAAATTTAAAATTAATTTCTTGAAATCCTCTGTTTGTAATAAATCGATGATATTATTGATATCATCTCCAATCAATCTATCTTCTTCTAGTTTTGGACAAACTGAACGAACTTTTGCAAAAACTTCCTCTAAAAAAGGACTTGTTTTACGCGGTCTTCTAAATTCTAAACCTTGACAAGCGTACATCAATTCAATTGCTAAAATACGCTCTACATTATCTAAAACTTGGTTGAATTTTCGTCCTGAAATACTTCCCATGGAAACATGATCTTCTTGTCCTAATGATGTCGGAATAGAATCTGCTGAAGCCGGAAAACACAAGGTTTTGTTCTCTGTACAAAGTGCTGCCGTTGTATATTGAGGAATCATAAAACCTGAATTTAAGCCAGAACTTTCTGTTAATAATTTAGGTAAACCATATTTCCCTTCTAATAATAAATAAGAACGACGGTCTGATATATTTCCTAATTCTGATGCAGCAACTGTTGCATAATCTAACGCCATTGCCAAAGGTTGTCCGTGAAAATTTCCACCAGAAATAGCTTCTTCATCAGAAATAACAATTGGATTATCAGTTACAGAATTTAATTCGATTTCGGCTAATTCTTGTAAATGGAAAAATGCATTTCTTGATGCGCCATGAACTTGTGGCATACAACGTAATGAATACGGATCTTGCACACGTCCGCAATCCATATGAGAATAAGCGATTTGTGAATCTTTTAATAATTTTCTGATTCTTTCAGCAACGAATAAAGTTCCTTTGAATGGACGAATTTGGTGTAATTCTTCTCTGAATGGACTTGGAGAACCTTCGTAAGCTTCTAATGATAAAGCACCTGCAACGTCAGCTAAATTTAATAAATATTCAAATTTTTCTAATCCGTTTAACGCATGAGATAAAATGAATTGTGTCCCATTTATTAAGCCCAAACCTTCTTTTGCAGATAAATGCAGAGGTTCTAAATTATGCTTTGTCAATGCTTCTTTTGTTGAGATGATTTGCTCACCTTCCCAAACTTTTCCTTCACCT
This sequence comes from Algoriella sp., assembly GCF_036647415.1. Classification (NCBI taxonomy): domain Bacteria; kingdom Pseudomonadati; phylum Bacteroidota; class Flavobacteriia; order Flavobacteriales; family Weeksellaceae; genus Algoriella; species Algoriella sp. The sequence goes on along the minus strand of NZ_JAVXKG010000002.1, from coordinate 11,278 downwards.
ATTAATGGTAAAAATAAATGTGATAAAGGAGCTAAATCTCCCGAAGCACCAACCGAACCTTTTTCTGGTACAACAGGAATAATATCTTTCTCTACCATCAATAAAATTCGTTCTACAACATCTAATGTTACGCCCGAAAAACCTTTTGATAAAGCATGAGCTTTTGCAATAAGCATTGTTTTAGAAAATTCTTTTTTGATAGGATTTCCAACACCAACAGCATGACTTATTAGTAAATTATGTTGTAATTGTCGTGTTTCGTCTTCAGATATTTTAGAGTCGCAAAGTGGTCCAAAACCTGTATTTATACCATATACAGTTTGTCCAGATGCAACTATTTTAGCTACATTTTGTTGCGATTTTGTGATTTGTTGTTTACTGTCTTCATTCAATGCAATTTCGATGTTTCCTTGCTTTATTCCTTTGTAGTCCTCAAAAGAAAGGAAATCGATTCCGTAAGTTTTCTTGATCATTTTTTCGATTTTGTGTCATTTCAAAGATAATCTTTTCATTGATTAGATAAAAGATAGAAATCATTTCTAATATAATATTTTGACTTTTCATAAGGTTTTATACCGCTATCTTTTATAAATTTGCAGAAATTTTTATGTAATGTGTGATAAACATCTTCATGACGAAATAGGAGACGACCATATGTCAGCTAACTTAGAGACTCCTCTAAGAGATGATGCGTTTGAGCTGTCTGCAGACGAAAAAGTAGAAATGATAGAGGCGGATTTTCGTCATATTATGGAAACTTTAGGTTTAGATTTAACAGACGATAGTTTGAAAGGAACACCAAAACGTGTTGCGAAAATGTTCGTAAAAGAAATTTTTGGAGGATTATTACCAGAGCGCAAGCCAGGTATGTCAACTTTCGAAAATAAATATAACTACAATCAAATGTTGGTTGAAAAAGATATCGTGGTTTATTCTACTTGCGAACATCACTTTTTACCGATAGTTGGTCGTGCGCACGTTGGTTACATTTCGAAAGGAAAAGTAATCGGATTATCTAAAATGAATCGTATTGTAGAGTATTATGCGAAACGTCCGCAAGTACAAGAACGTCTTACAATGCAAATTGTAAAAGCGATGCAAGATGCTTTGGGTACAGACGATGTAGCGTGTATTATAGATGCAAAACATTTGTGTGTAAATTCTCGTGGTATAAAAGATATCGAATCGAGTACGGTTACTGCCGAATATGGTGGAGCATTTAAAGATAATGAACAACTAAGAAAAGAGTTTATTGCGTATATCGGAATGAAAACTACTTTCAACGTTTAAAGAAAATAAATCCAAAAAAATGGTAAAAGAAAATCAATTAAAATTACATAATTCCTTAACGGGAATCAAAGAAACATTTGTACCTATTAATCAAGATAATGTAGGAATGTATGTCTGTGGACCTACCGTTTATAGTAATGTACATCTTGGTAATGTACGTACGTTTATGTCGTTTGATATGATTTATCGTTATCTGAAATTTTTGGGTTACAAAGTTCGTTACGTTCGTAATATTACTGATGCAGGACATTTGACAGATGATGGAAATGTAGAAAATGATCGTTTTGTAAAACAATCAAAATTAGAGAAACTTGAACCAATGGAAATTGTACAGAAATACACTGTCGATTTTCATAAAGTTTTAGAAAAATTTAATTTACTTCCTCCAACAATCGAGCCTACAGCAACAGGACATATTTTAGAGCAAATTGCTTTAGCGGAGAAATTGATTGATTTAGGATTTGCTTACGAAGCAAACGGATCGGTTTATTTTGATGTAGAAGCATACAACAAAAAAGGACTTAATTATGGTGAATTAAGCAACCGTAATATCGAAGAATTAATTAATAATTCAAGAGATTTAGACGGACAAGGAGAAAAGAAAAATCCGGTGGATTTTGCTCTTTGGAAAAACGCTTCACCTGCTCACATCATGCGTTGGGCTTCACCTTGGGGAGATGGATTCCCAGGTTGGCACTTAGAATGTACAGTGATGAGTACCAAATATCTTGGTGATTATTTTGATATTCACGGAGGTGGAATGGATCTTAAATTCCCACATCACGAATGTGAAATTGCACAAGCAAAAGGTTCTAACGGACACGAACCAGTAAAATATTGGATGCATGCAAATATGTTGACAATGAATGGTCAGCGTATGAGTAAATCGACAGGAAATTACATTTTACCAATGCAATTAGTAAATGGTGAAAATAATTTCTTCGAGAAACCATTTCATCCAGCAGTTGTACGTTTTTGTTTCTTACAAGCCCATTATCGCGGTGTTTTAGACATTTCGAATGATGCAATGTTAGCTTCAGAAAAAGGTTTTACACGTTTGATAGAAGCGCTGAAAACATTAGAAACAATCACTCCAAAACAAACTTCTACAGTTGATATTAACGAGTTAGAAGCGAAGTTGTACACAGCAATGGACGATGATTTTAATACGCCAATTTTAATTGCTCATTTATTTGATGCGGTGAAAATGATTAATTCTATCAAAGAAAATTTTGAGAATATTACGGCTGAAGATTTGGATCGATTAAAAACCTTGATGAATGGATTTGTACATGATGTTTTGGGTCTTGATACAGATGAAATCAACGAGAGTTCGGACAAATTAGACGGTGTTGTAAAAATGTTAATCGAAATGCGAAATCAAGCACGTGTGGATAAAAATTGGGCTTTATCAGATCAAATTAGAGATCAATTAAGTGCTTTAGGAATTCAACTGAAAGATGGCGCAGATGGAACATCATTTACGTTTTAAGAAAAAAATAGTTATAGTTAATAAACAAGTAAAACCGCTTTTAGCGGTTTTTTTTTGTTATATACTTAGAATAATAATCTATTTTTTAACAGAATATTTGTAAAATTTAAGAAAAATTCACATATTTGTAATAATTAGCACTAAAAATTAACATAATATGAGGAGAAGATTTACATCTTTAAGTGTCCTATCATTATTTATGATGGGAGGACTGTCTTATGCTCAAGTCTCAGGGGTCTTACGAGATTCAAACAATTTCCCAGTTGAAGAAGCGGAAGTTGTTGTTAAGAGTACGGGAGTGAAAGTTTACACAGATGGAGACGGTAATTTTAATGTAGATGCCAAAGTGGGTGATATACTTAAAATTATTGATTCTAATGGAAAAGAAAACACAGTAAAAGTTACTTCAACTAATTTAGGAGTTGTTCGTTTTTCTAAATCTGATGCAGATAATATTGAATTACAAACAGTAAACCTTATTGGAGGAATTAAACTTGATCCTGCACAAAAGGTAGGGTCTTATACAACTGTTTCTAGAGATAATTTTGAAAGCACGCCTGTGTCATCTGTAGATGAGGTTTTAAACGGTCGCGTAGCAGGACTTAATTATTCCACAGCCAGTGGAGATCCAGGATCCTCTAATATGATTGTAATTCGTGGAGTTGGTTCTATTCTAGGAACTCCAAATCCATTATACGTTGTAGATGGTGTTGTAGTTGGTAAAGGGGCAGATAACGCAAGTTTGATGGAATCTTGGAATCCATTATCTTCTATCGATCCAAATATGATAGAGAATGTTACAGTCTTGAAAGATGCTTCTGCAACAGCATTATATGGTGCACGTGGAGCAAATGGAGTTATTGTAATTACAACGAAGAAAGGTAAATATGGTCAAAAGCCACGTTTTAATTTCTCGTCAGATATGGCTGTTCAAGATATTGCTTTTGATAAAATTAATATGATGAATGCTAGTCAATATCATCAATATGGGGGGCAGAATTATTTTAACTCTCAACAAGCTTTAGGGACAACATTTAACTCTTTAGAAGATGCTATATCTCAATTTATAAAAACAAATGATGCTGATTGGGATGGAAAAGAAACAGACTGGAGAAAAGCAGTACAGCGTAATCAATCTTTTGTTAATACGTATAATTTCTCTGTAACAGGAGGGACAAACGGTATTTCGTACCGAGCAGGATTAACATATTATAAGAATAAACCATTAATACAAACTACAGATTTTGATCGTAAGAGTGCTATTTTAGCATTTGATCAAAAGATAACAGATAATTTGAAATATGGTTTTTCTGTAAATTATACAGGAGTTGAAAGAAAAACAATTCCAGATGCAAATGCCTCAGCTAATCCATGGTTATCGTCATTATTTATTCCAACAAGTAAACCAATTTACAAAGATGGAACATATAATCAAACTAATTTAGGAGAAGTAACAGAGGGGTTTAATCCAATAGGAAATTTAAATAACAATTATTTAAAAGGAAAAGTAGATACTTTCTTAGGATCTTTTACAGCTGAATATAAATTTTTAAAATACCTTACTTTTAATACTTTATTTGGTGGACAAAGACAAATAATGGATGAATTAGTTTGGTGGGATCCTTCTTATGGTGATGGTATTGCACAAAATGGATTTATGCAAACGGGTGATACAAGAATTTGGGATTGGAATTTTACAAATACCTTATCATTCAGAAAGAAGTTTAACGATATCCACGATATAGATTTTGCTGTAGGAACGGATTATCAAGATCACGAATATAAATTGAGACAACAACAGGGTAGAGATTTTTCAGAGCCTATTCCAGATTTTCAATATTCAGATCCGGATAAATTTATAGATGTAAGAACAGGTGCTGGTACTTTTTATAAATGGAGACAAGATTCTTATTTCTCTAAATTAAGCTATATCTACGATAACAGATTTACTTTTGCAGGGCAATTTAGATATGATCGAGTTTCAGTTTTACCTAAAAAGAACAGAGGAGGTTTGTTTTGGTCTGTAGGAGGGAGTTGGAATATTGGAAAAGAAGAATTTTTAAAAGGATCTTCTGTCGTTAATAATTTAATTCTGAAGGCAAGTTATGGACGTTTAGGTAACGTACCATTTGCAGATATGTGGGGTAACCAATATTATTATAATTCATTGGTGTCATCATCTACAACAACACCATATCCGTATGGAGATGATTATTATACCATTATTTCTTCTGCTGGTAATGCTAATTTAGATTGGGAAATATCAAAACAATTGGACGTTGGTTTCGAAATGAGTTTGTATAAAGATGCATTAGGAATTACATTTTCGTACTATGATAAACAAACAGAAGGAGCATTATTTAATGCTGTAACAAAACCAGAATCTGGTGATCCTAGTAGTTATATTGCAAACGTATCAGATATTTCAAATAAAGGATTTGAGGTTACACTAACAAGTTCACCTTTCAGAAAAGAATTTAAATGGGATATTAATGCAAACTTTTCTCGAAATATTAATAAAATTGAGAAATTAAATATAGAAGAAGACATATACGTTCTTGATGATATGCGTGCTTTATCTGAAGGTCAGTTATTAGGAGAATATTACACATGGTTATGGGCAGGTCCTAATAACGATCCTAATGTAGGAGAATTAGGTGTAGGGTCTTGGTATACAGATGCTACAAAAACAGCAACTACAACAGATAAAAGTAAAGCAGAAAAAGCATGGTTAGGAAAATCAGCATTTCCTAAATATTTAGTTGGTATTTCAAATACGTTTTCTTATAAAGGATTATCTTTAAGTGTTTTGTTTACAGGTCAATTTGACTTTTATGTACACAATGGTTTTCATTCATTCTTTTTCAATGATGGAAACTTTCCTGGTAGAAACCAAATTGCAGATGCAATGGACTATTGGACACCAGAAAATACAGATGCTGCAAATCCAAAACCACAGCTTAATAATCCAAACAATAGCCGTTTAGAGTCGGATAGATGGATGCGTAAAGGAGATCATATTCGTTTAAAAGAAGTTAAGCTAGCATATAACTTTGGCGATAAATTTAAACAACAAACAGGTGTTAAAAATTTAGTTCTCTATGTAAAAGGATTCAATATGTGGACCCATGCTTTTGATAAAAACTTAAATTTTGATCCAGAATCAGTAGAAAATGCATGGTCATTTGAAGGAAAAGGAGTTTTTAACTATACTACTCCTATTATCAAGAGTTTATCAATTGGAATGTCATTAGATTTTTAAAATTTATTTAAATGAAAAAAACAATATTTACTATAGTCGGTATTTTAGCACTTAACTTATTTAATTCATGTAGTGATGATGTGTTAGACTTAAAACCACCTTATGAGGATACTTTAGATAACGCAATAAAAACAGAAAATGATGTATATAAATTTCTTTTAGGAAGCTATTTAAAAACATCATCTAGTTCTTTATATGGAGCAAATTTTTTCTACTTTGGAGATTTGTTAGGTGATACTTTTTTTAGAAGTAATAAACATAATGGCGGATTTACAAGTCTTGTTATAATGAATTATGATCCTAATAATACTGGAGAAATTAATTTTTATAGATCTGCTTATGATGTGATTCAGAGTACAAATTTTGTGATTAATAATGAGTTAAATGATACTCCGTTAAACAAACAGTACAAAGGTGAGGCACGTTTTTTAAGAGCAATAACTTATTTTAATTTATTAAATTACTATTCATCATCTCCTAAATCAGGTCAGTATCAAGAAGTAGGGGTGCCAATAGCAGTCTATCCATATAATGCAGATGAAAAAATAGCTCGTTCATCTGTGGCAGATGTCTATAAATTAATTGTAGATGATTTAAATTACGCTATAGAAAACGCAAAGGCAGAACCAAGTTCTAAAATATTTGCAAGTAAAACAGCAGCTAAATTATTATTGTCGAGAGTTTATTTAACAAGACAAGGCCAAGGTGATGCTCAACTTGCATTTAATTTATCTAATGATGTGATTACGAATTCTCCTTCATCATTTGCACCACTTGCAAATAATAAATATGAAGAATATTTCGCGTTAAATAATGATGCTTTAGCAGAAAATCAACCAGAAACAGTTTGGGAATTAGATCAAAATGTAGTAAATAACTCAGGAGTAAATCTATCTCTTAGTGTTTTTTACAGTAGAACAGGAACTAAAAAAGGATTAATGGCAAAAGAATCTTTTTACTCTTCTTTTGGAAGTACAGATACGAGAAGAATATTATTGACAAATCAATCAGCGCCAGCAGAAGATAGTCCAAAGGGATATTGGATGAGAAAATTTGAAAGAGCATCAACAGGAGGAAACTATACTCGAAATAATAAAATTTTGAGATTCTCTGAAGCATACTTAAATAGAATAGAGGCATTGTATCAATTAGGAAATAATACAGAAGCTTTATCAAAGTTAAATGAGTTTGCATTATCTAGAAAAGGAAACACTTATACAGGAGCAAATTTATTAACTGATATCTTAACAGAGCGTAATAAAGAGTTTTTTGGAGAAGGACAACGATTTTTAGATTTAAAGCGTTACAATTTACCATTAGCTAAAGGTACTAATTGTCCAGGGAATTGTGATGTTCCTGCTAGTAGTAAGTTATTTGTTTTCCCATATTCAAATGGGCAACTATTAATTAATGAATTAGCGGTACAACATCCTCTTTGGAAATAAATTATCATCTTAAACATTTTTATAACATTTAACCCACTTAGAAATAAGTGGGTTTTTTTATATCTATCAATTTTAGTTTACTTTTGTAACGATTTATTCAAGAGGATGAAAAAAACAATCATTGGTCTATTTTTATTAGGAACTGTTATAGCGCAAGCACAACAAGATTCAGTTCAACAAATTTTGAAACCACTTAAAGGATCTTCAACAAACGATTCTATCACAAATTTTAAAACAAAAATTACAGATTATAAATTTTGGAACAACGGTCAAAAGCCAGAAATTATTGATACAACTTTAAATATCAAAAATTATTACAACCAAAATTTTATTAGACGTGATGCTTTTGGAAAACTATTTTTTCCTAATGTAGGAGGCGTTGTTACAGATTTAGAATATCAGGATCAACCATTTTCTACAAGTTTGTTGCCAACAGGTAAAAAATACAATTACTACCGAACTTCGGATATCAAATATTACGATGTAAAAACACCTTACACCGAATTTATTTATGAGAATGGTGTAAAAGAAGGAAATTTTCTATCTTCAACTTTTTCTCATAACATCAACAAGCAATTTAACTATACGTTTCATTACCGTGGATTAGTTTCAGAAGGTCGTTATCGTAATGAGAAAGCTCAAAATAACACATTTGTTTTTTCATCAAATTATAAAACAAAAAATGAGCGTTTCAAATTATGGTGGCATTATTCGGCTCAAAATCTTAAAAACAATGAAAACGGTGGAATAAAAGATATTAATGATTTTATTTTACAAGATGAACGTAGAATGACCAATGTGCGTAACATTGAGGTAAATTCGCAAACAGCAAAATCTACGTTTGATGCGCGTCGTATCGAGATGAATGCTTCGTATGGGATTTTGAAAAGAATGAATGCAAAAGATTCTACTTTTTATAATCCAATCATCATAAAGAATACAATTTCGTACGAGAAACAAAAATTTAGATACGAGGATTCTTCTGCAGTCGGAGATTTATACGAAACAGAAATTCTGACAAGATTAGGAAGGAGTAACCAAAAAGCTTCTACTGATTTTTATAACGTAACAACGGCAGGTTTTCAATGGACAGATCGTGTACAAATAGAAGCAGGTGTAAAGTTTCAGAACTTACGTGTTTTCTCGGAAGAAGCTTTAAATTATCAAATTTTTGACCCAAAAGATCCAACTGTAGTTTTAAGAACAGTTGTTAATCCAAAGCAAATCGAAGAGAATTTAGTCGGAATTGTAGGTAAAGTGAATTTTGATTGGAATGAAAAGTTGAAACTTTACGGAAATGCGGAGTTTTTACAAAGTGATAATTACAAAAGTGTATACAATGTAGACGCTGTGTTAGATATTACGCCAGTTAATGGATATACATTATCTGCTGGAGCTTTGATACAAGCTAAAATTCCATCGTTGAATCAGATTTATAACCAAAGTTTTTTCGAAGATTTTAACTATGCACATCAATTTGAGACGGAAAACACTCAAAAATTATTTGCTAAGCTTAATTTAGAGAAAGTAAAAACATCAGTAGAAGGTTCGCTTTATAATATTGATAATCATGTTTATTTAGATCAAGATTTGGTGTATAAGCAATTAAGCGATAACGTAAATTATTTTAAGATAAAAGGAATTAATCATTTACAATTCGGAAAGATTAATTTAGTGTCAACAGTGCAGTATCAGAAGGTAACAAAGAATGAAACTTATATGCCTTTACCAGATTTCTTGATTCGCGAAACATTATATTGGCAAGGAGAATTGTTCAATAAAAAAGCGCAATTACAAGCTGGTATTAATGCAACTTATTTTACCAAATATAATGGAATGCGTTATATTCCAATAATCAATGAGTTTGCATTACAAGATCCTACAAGTGTCCAAGAAATAGGAGGTTATCCAATTCTAGATATATTTATCAATTTCAAGGTTCAGAATATGCGTTTTTACATCAGAGGAGAGCATATTAATGCTTCGTTTACAAAAGAACCTAATTATTTTGCGGCGCCAAATGTTCCGTACAGAGATTTTAAATTTCAGTTAGGATTAAAATGGAATATTTTTAGTTAATACATTATTGCTCTAAGATTTTCGAAGAGCAGTGCTAATAAAATTTTAAAACGACTTCATGATGAGGTCGTTTTTTTTATATTTAGAAAATTGAGTAATTTGGTAAAAACATTTTTGATGAAAAAATTATTCTATTTCACAACTTTATTAGCAGCGACTACTTTTGCTCAAGAATTAAAAATTGAGCAAGCCAAAAAGATTTTTGATTTACCTACACATTGTATCAAAATTGAATATCCTAATAAATTGGGAAATGTTTTGGGAAGCGATCAAGATCTTAAATCGCCCAAGCAGCTTCGTCCAATTTTCTATGGTTGTTACGATTGGCATTCGTCTGTTCATGGTTTTTGGTCGATTGTAAAGTTGATGAAAGATTTTCCTGAATTAGATAAAAATAATCAAGTCAGAAATGAGTTAAATCAAATGATTACACCAGAAAATGTAGCGGTTGAGATGGCTTTTTTTAATGATAAAAACAATAAAAATTTCGAAAGAACATACGGCTGGGCTTGGTTGTTACAATTGCAAATGGAATTGAACAATTGGCAAGATAAAGACGCGCAAGTTTGGGCAAAAAACTTGAAACCTTTAAGTGATTTAATCATTACAAAATACAAAGATTATTTACCAAAATTAGTTTATCCAATAAGAACGGGAACGCATGACAATACAGCTTTTGGATTGAGTTTGGCGATAGATTATGCGCGATCTGTGAATGATAAATCCTTTGAAAATGTAATTATTACCAATGCGAACAGATTATATTTGAAAGATAAAAGCTGCAACATTGCTTTTGAACCAAGTGGAAGCGATTTCCTTTCGGCTTGTTTAGAAGAAGCTTTATTAATGTCGAAAATACATTCTCATGATGAATATAAAAAATGGTTAAAACCATTTTTACCACAATTATTTGATAAAAAACACGAGTTAAAACCAGGAATTGTTTCGGATAGAACGGACGGGCAATTGGTGCACTTGGACGGATTAAATTTTAGTCGTGCAACTGCATTGTATCAAATCGCAAATAAATTACCTGAATTAAATTATTTGAATGATTGGGCAAATCATCATTTTAATTATTCGTTCAATAATATCTCAAACGATGATTATATGGGAAGCCATTGGTTGGGAACTTTTGCACTTTATGCCTTGAAAACAAAGCAAGAAACTAAAAATTAGCTAAAATTAGGGATTTCTGAAAAGTGAGATTACATATAAATTTGTAGTAGACAAAAACTACTAATAAAAACAATTTGTATGAAAAAATATTTTTATATCGTAATCGTAATTTTGGGTGTTGCAGCTTTTGGATATAGCCAATACTCGAAAGGAAAATTAGAAGAACAATTAGCTAAAACAGGAAAATGTGTAGATGGTCTTGTGACAGAAACTGGCGGAACATTGAAGCGTCCAACAGCAACAATAGATTTTCCTGTAAATGAAGAAGTTTATACGGTTACTTTACGATCAAGAGCGGATGTGAATGAGATTGTCAAAATAAAATATGACACTTTAAATCCAGAAGAAGTGATGATTGTAGATAATTGTAATTAATTATATAGTCTCAAAGTTTGTAAAAAAAATCCATCAGAAAACTGATGGATTTTTGATTCTATATTTTTGTCTCGTCCTGAAATAATGATACAGAAAAAAGTATCATTATGAAAGAAGAGAGAGTTTATGTAAAGCGTACTCAACGGGATTACACTT